>JAKDLQ010000063.1 GCA_030452775.1 Micrococcales bacterium
GTGTCGGTAGCAGGGGATGGGCCATCCGGCCCGCTCTCATGCGCCTCGTCGGTAGGGTCGGGGCTCACCTGCGGCGGCGCTTGCGCAACTGCGGCGGCCTTCCTCGTCGAGCGCCGGGCTCGCTTGCGAGGAGGGGAGTCGACCTCGTCGACCGGCCCCTCGGGAGCCGGCGGAGCGGCATCCGGTTGCTCGGTGACAGAAGGCTCGGTGGCGTCGACGTGCTCGGTGGCAGTGGTGCCGGCCTGATCGGTGGCGGTGGCGTCGACGTGCTCGGTGGTGCCGACGGACGTTTCGTCCGAAGGGGTGTGATCGCTTCGTACCATGGTGGCGTCTCTCGTCAGGTGCGATGCGACCCACACGCGGCCGTGGCCGTCAACACCGCACGAGCGCGGTTGCAGTCGTCGCGCCGCGTGCGCGGCGGAACGGAAGTCGTTTTGCTCCATCCGACCTCGGCTCGCGGGGGGCGCGGCACCGTGGTCACATGTCGTTGACCTTCTTGTCGGCAGCCAGTGGATCAGCCACCCTCGCGGTTGCGGTGTCGAGCGGTCCCTGTGCCAGTCGCGTCACCAGGGGTGAACGCGGCGGCAGCAGGTCAGCTATCTCACGCAGCGCGGTCAGAATGTCACCGGGGCGGACGGCAGGTGTGGTGTGCCGTACGACCATGCGAAGTATCGCACAGTCTGGGCCGGGCCGCGCAGCAGGCTCGAGAGGCGCGGGGGCGTGTTGGTCACCGTGGCGAGCCTCGTCGCCAGGATATTCGTCGGGTGCAAAGACGGTGGCTGCGACGATCGCAGCGCGGACGTCGAAGGTCCGTGCGCCCGATTTGGTCATCCTGGTCACCTCGGCGACCTCGCAGGCCAGCAGAGCGTCCACTGCCTCTCCGAGGAGGTGCCGGTCGAGCCCGTCGAACTCGAGCAGCCAGACGCTGGCCTCGAGGCGATCAGCGAGCGCAGCCGGGCCGGCCTCGACGACCTCGACGATGTCGATGCCCTCAGGCAGCGCCTCATCGAGCGCGACCCGGACCGAGGCGGGATCGACGCGCTGCGTCACCGAGATCTCGACGTACTCCGCCTCGCTCGCCGTCCCCGTCGCGGCCGCGTTGGCATAGCTGATCTTGGGGTGCGGGTGGAACCCTCCGGAGAAGGCCATCGGCACGTCCGCCCGGCGCAGCGCACGCTCCAGGGCTCGCTGGAAGTCGCGGCTCGAGCTGAAACGCAGCCGGCCCCGCTTCGCGTAGCGGATCCGGAGCTTTTGCACCGCGGGGTCGGGCGCGGGGCCTTCAGGAATGCGCTGACGCGATGGTGCCATGGCGTGAACGCTACCGAGCCATACGGGCCATATGAGCCATACGGCTGCTCCGCCCATACGGCTGGTCCGCGCGATGAGAGGGCCTGGGCCAGGAAAGCCTCGGCCCGGCTAGCGATCGTGCGACGTCCCACCCTCTCCCTCCCGGCGGCCCGCCTCGCGCTCAGCGGTCTCGCACTCTGCGGTCTCGCGCTCAGCGGTCTCGCGCTCAGCGGTCTCGCGCTCAGCGGTCTCGCGCTCAGCGGTCTCGGGCTCAGCGGTCTCGCGCTCAGCGCGGCGTTGGGCCGCGCGCCGCTGCGCCGCCGCGCGCAGCCGGGCCGCGGCCTCAGCCTCATCGAGGCGGGTGGCCTCGGTGAGCGTTGGCGCCATCCCGCCCATGCTGTCGGGCAGGAACTTCAGATCCGGCCCGGTGAGCGGCTCGTAGGCAGCGCGAGCCTCGTCGAGCATCCTCGCCATGACGGCCTTGTACTGCGCCGTGAGCTCGACGGCGTCGGCGCCTGCGGGTGCCGGGATCGGCTCGCCGGCCGACACACTGATGGGAATCCTGGTGCGTCCCAGCCGCTTGGGGTATCCCTTGGTCCACACCCGTTGGGAGCCCCAGATGACGACGGGCAGGATCGGGACGCCGGCTTCGATCGCCATCCGGGCCGCCCCGCTCTTGAACTCCTTGAGCTCGAAGGAGCGCGAGATAGTGGCCTCGGGGAAGACCCCGACGATCTCCCCTGCCCGCAACGCCCTCACGGCATCTAGATACGAGGCCATGCCTGCCGTGCGGTCCACGGGGATGTGCTTCATGCTGCGCATGAGCGGTCCGCTGATCCGGTGCGTGAAGACGACGTCCTTGGCCATGAAGCGAACGAGCCGCTTGGACTTCTGCGCCACGAGACCGGCATACGTGAAGTCCATGTAGCCGGTGTGGTTGATGACCATGACGGCACCACCGGTGCGGGGGACGTTGTCATCTCCGCGGACGGTGAACTTCAGGCCCTGGAGGGCGAAGATGCCCCGGGCCACGACGATGACCGACTGGTAGACGGGCTCCATGAAGGACACTCTGCCCTGTCCGGCAACGCGTCGCACAAAGAAAGGCTTGCCCGCGATCACACACCGGGCCGGTGCTTCAGTGCGGTCGCATCGATCCGGTGTCCATGAACCGTTGATGCCAGGACAACGCCTCGGCGAGCAGATGCGGTGTGTGCCGCCCCCACGCCCGGTGCGCCGCGCGCGCCGTGTAGTCCTCGAGCATCGGCCGGTACTCGGGATGGGCGCAGTTGGCGATGATCCGTTCGGCGCGCTTGCGCGGCGCGAGACCGCGCAGGTCGGCCAGGCCCTGCTCGGTGATGATGACGTCAACGTCGTGCTCGGTGTGGTCGACGTGTGAGGCCATCGGCACGATGCACGACAGGGCCCCGTCCTTCGCCGTCGACGGCGTGACGAACGTCGAGACGAACGCGTTGCGGGCGAAGTCGCCGGAGCCGCCGATGCCGTTCTGGATCCGCGAGCCCATGATGTGGGTGGAGTTGACGTTGCCGTAGATGTCGGCCTCGATCATCCCGTTGCTCGCGATGACCCCGAGCCGACGGATCACCTCGGGATGGTTGGAGATCTCCTGCGGGCGCAGGATGATTCGCTCCCTGAACTCGTCGATCCGGTCGAGGAAGTGCTCGATCCCGGCCGGGGAGAGCGAGAACGCCGTCGCCGAGGCGAGTGCGATCGTGCCCGACTCGATGAGGTCGAGCATGCCGTCCTGGAGCACCTCGGTGTATGCCGTCAGGCCCTTCCGGCCGCTCTCCCCCAGCCCGGCGAGCACGGCGTTGGCGATGTTGCCGACCCCCGACTGCAGCGGCAGCAGTCCCTCGGGCATCCGGCCGGCCCGGACCTCCGCGTCGAGGAACTCGATGAAGTGCCCGGCGATGGCCTTCGAGTCCTCGTCGGGTGGCTTGAAGGGCGTGTTGCGATCGGGCGCGTGGGTCTCGACGATCCCGACGACCTTCTCCGGCGGGCAGATGAAGTGCGGCACGCCGATCCGGTCTCCTGGTGCGGTGATCATCACCGGCTTCCGGTCCGGGGGGAGCTCCGTCCCGTAGTAGACGTCGTGCATCCCCACGAGACCCTCGGGCTGCCACGAGTTGACCTCGAGGATGACCTTGTCCGCGATGTCGATCCAGGTCTTGTTGTTGCCGATCGAGGAGCTCGGGATCAGGTGTCCCTGCTCGGTGATGCCGGCGATCTCGACCAAGGCGACGCCCAGCGGGCCGAGGAAGCCCTCCCAGGCCATCTGCGCCACATGTGAGAGGTGGACGTCGATGTAGTCCATCCGCCCGGCGTTGATCTTGGCCCGGCTCACCGGATCGGACTGATAAGGCAGGCGCAGCTCGATGCCATCGGCCTCGGCGAGCGCCCCGTCGAGCTCTGGAGCCGTGGAGGCCCCCGTCCACACCCCGATCCGGAAGTCGTGCCCGTCCGTGCGGAACGCGTGGATCCGGGCGGCGAGCGCCTGCGGCACCGCCTTGGGGTAGCCCGCTCCGGTGAAGCCGCTCATGCCGACGTTGTCGCCGGGCTCGATGAGCGCGGCAGCCTCGTCGGCCGTCATGATCTTCCTGCGCAGCCCGAGGTGGGCGATGCGTTCGGACATGGGTTTCCCTCCGGCCCTGATGCGTCGTGGTGCCCAGTCTAGGGATCTGGTGTTCTGCCCTCTCGGCGCCTTGGGGAGATCGGTGGCGGCGCCGAGCTGAGCGGCATACGTCGTGATGTGCGGACGGCGCGGATGGGCATGGAAGGATTGCCGCATGACGCAACCCCCTGCCTCGACTGGCACCCGGATCCCCGAGCGGCCCACGCTCGACGGCCTCGAGGACAAGTGGCTGCAGGTATGGCAGGACGAGGGCACCTACACCTTCGACCGGGCCCGGGCCCTCTCGCTGCCTCGTGAGCAGGTCTTCGCGATCGACACCCCACCGCCGACGGCCTCCGGCTCGCTGCACGTCGGTCACGTCTTCAGCTACACCCACACCGACTGCATGGCGCGCTACCAGCGGATGCGCGGCCTCGAGGTCTTCTACCCCATCGGGTGGGACGACAACGGGCTGCCCACCGAGCGCAGGGTGCAGAACTACTACGGCGTGCGCGGCGACGCCACGCTGCCCTACGAGGAGGACTTCACGCCGCCGTTCACCGAGGGCGTCGACGAGCGCGGCAAGACGATCAGGCCCTACGATCAACGCCCGATCAGCCGCAAGAACTTCATCGAGCTGTGCGACATCCTCACGGTCGAGGACGAGGTGGCGTTCGAGTCGCTCTTCCGGCGGCTCGGTTTCTCACTCGACTGGGACATCAGCTACCGGACCATCGATGAGCGCTCGCGTGCCGTTGCGCAGCAGGCCTTCCTGCGCAACCTCGCCAGGGGCGAGGCATACCAGTCCGAGGCGCCGGGCCTGTGGGACGTGACCTTCCAGACTGCGGTCGCCCAGGCCGAGGTCGAGGCGCGGGACTACCCCGGCGCCTATCATCGGGTGGCGTTCCACCGGATCGACGAGGACGGGGCGAGGGGGCCGGTCTACATCGAGACGACGCGTCCCGAGCTCATCCCCTCGGTCGTGGCCCTCATCGCCCACCCCGACGACGAGCGCTACCAGCCGCTCTTCGGCACCGCGGTGACCTCGCCCCTTTTCGGGGTCGAGGTGCCGGTGCTCGCGCATCGCGCAGCGGAGATGGACAAGGGCACGGGTATCGCCATGTGCTGCACCTTCGGTGACCTCACCGACGTCATGTGGTGGCGCGAGCTGCAGCTGCCCATCCGGTCGGTGATCACGCGCAACGGCCGTCTCCAGGCGGAGCTGCCCGAGTGGATCGCCGGCGGCAAGGGCGAGCAGCTGTATGCCGCCGAGCTCGCCACCAAGACGACGTTCAGTGCGCGTGAGGCCGTCGTGACCGCCCTCCGGGCCTCCGGTGACCTCGACGGCGAACCGGTCAAGACCCAACGGAAGGCCAACTTTTACGAGAAGGGCGACAAGCCGCTCGAGATCGTCACGTCGCGCCAGTGGTACATCCGTAACGGTGGGCGCGACGTGGACCTGCGCGCGGCTCTCGTGAGGCGTGGCGAGGAGATCGACTTCCACCCGGCGTTCATGCAAGCGCGCTACCGCAACTGGGTCGAGGGCCTCAAGGGCGACTGGCTCATCTCCCGTCAGCGCTTCTTCGGCGTGCCGTTCCCGGTCTGGTACCCGCTCGACCCACAGGGCGAGGCCGACTACTCGCGTCCGCTGACCCCGCCCGAGTCGGCCCTGCCGGTCGACCCGCAGATCGACGTGCCGGCGGGCTACACCGCCGGGCAGCGAGGGGCGCCAGGCGGGTTCATGGCCGACCCCGACATCATGGACACGTGGGCGACCTCGTCGATGACGCCGCAGATCGCGGCCGGCTGGCCGGTCGCGGACGGGTCCGGGCTCCGATCGGACGCCGAGCTGTTCGAGGCGATCTTCCCGATGGACATGCGCCCACAGGCGCACGACATCATCCGCACCTGGCTCTTCTCCACGGTGACCCGGGCGCACTTCGAGCACGAGAGCATCCCGTGGCGCAGTGCCGCGATCAGCGGCTGGATCCTCGATCCGGAGCGCAAGAAGATGAGCAAATCCAAGGGCAACGCCGAGACACCCGAGGACGTCGTGCGAGCGCACGGCGCCGACGCCGTGCGTTACTGGGCCGCCTCGGGCCGGCTGGGCACCGACGCCGCCTACGACACCGGCGAGATGAAGATCGGGCGCCGTCTCGCGATCAAGGTGCTCAACGCCTCGAAGTTCGCGCTGGGTTTCGGTGCGGGTGCCGGCGATCTGCATGCCGCCGTCGTCAATCCGCTCGACCTCTCGATGCTCGCGGCACTCGCTGACGTCGTCGACAAGGCGAGCGCCGGCTTCGAGTCCTGGGACTACACCCGGTCGCTCGAGGTGACCGAGACCTTCTTCTGGAGCTTCTGCGACGACTATCTCGAGCTCGTCAAGGAGCGGGCCCACGGCGGCCAGGGCGAGGCCGAGGCCGCGAGCGCGCGGGCGGCGCTACGCCTCGCTCTCGAGACCCTCCTGCGGCTGCTCGCTCCCTTCATCCCCTATGTGACCGAGGAGGTCTGGTCCTGGTTCGGGGACGGCTCGGTGCACCGGCAGCCCTGGCCCGCGCGCGGCGAGCTACCCGCGGGCGGGGACCCGGCACTGCTCGCCTCGGTCGGCGCGGCTCTCACCAAGGTTCGCAAGGTCAAGTCCGAAGCCAAGCTCGGGATGCGCGCGATGGTGCACACGATGACCCTGGTCGGGACGCCGGGGCAGCTCGACGACGTCCGGATCGCCGAGGCGGACCTCAAGGCATCCAGCCGCATCGGCGAGCTGCGCTACGCAGAGGGTGACGGGCTCGAAGTGCGAGAGGCCGAGCTGGTTCCCGTCGAGAAGGTGGCACGCAGCTGATCGTCGACTGATCCCCCAGCCGCCCGCGTGAGCACGTCTACAGCAGCAGGCGACGGCCATTGCCCCCATTGTCCCCCTTGTCCAAGGAGAGCGAGCCCGAAGTGAGTGATCCCCCCGTCGAGGCGATGTTCCCGCACCTCTTCACCCCCCTGCGAGTGGGGGCAGTGACGCTGAAGAACCGCATCTTCTCCTCCGGCCACGACACGGTGATGGCGCACAGCGGTGCCGTCACGGATCGCCTGATCGCCTACCACGAGGCCCGGGCTCGTGGCGGGGTGGGCCTGATCGTCGTGCAGGTCGTCGGCGTCCACGAGTCGGCCAGGTACACCTCGCACGTCCTCATGGCGACCGACGACTCCGCTATCCCCGGCTTCCGAAAGCTGGCCGACCGCGTGCATGCCCACGACACCCACGTGTTCGCCCAGCTCTTCCATCCCGGCCGGGAGATCATGGAGTCCCAGGACGGGTCGGCGCCGGTGGCGCTGGCCCCCTCTGCGGTGCCCAACGAGCGCTTTCGGGTCATGCCGCGGGCGATGCCGCTGCCTCTCGTGCACGAGGTGGTCGAGGGCTATGTCGCCACGGCACGCCGCCTCCAGTCGGCCGGACTGGACGGAGTCGAGGTGGTCGCCAGCCACGGCTATCTTCCCGCCCAGTTCCTCAACCCTCGAACGAACGTGCGCGACGACGAGTACGGAGGCGGCGACGAGCGGCGACTGCGGTTCCTGCGTGAGGTCGTCGACGGCATACGAGCCGCGGTCGGACCGGCCTTCGTGGTCGGCATCCGGATCTCCGGCGACGAGATGAGCGAGGAGGGTCTGACGACGGACGAAGTGGTCCGCGCCTGTGTGACCCTGGCGGCGCGATGCCGGATGGACTACGTCAGCATCTGCGCCGGCACGTCGGCAACGATGGCGGGATCGGACCACATCGCCCCGTCGATGGCCTGGCCCGCCGCGTACACCGCTCCCCTGGCCGCCAAGGTCAAGGCGAAGCTCGACCTCCCGGTGCTCGTCGCCGGCCGGATCAACCAGCCCCAGGAGGCCGAGCAGGTTATCGCCGGCGGGTCCGCGGACGCCTGCGCGATGACCCGCGCGCTGATCTGCGACCCCGATCTGCCCGTCAAGGCCGAGTCTGGACGGGCCGAGGAGATCCGAGCCTGCATCGGGTGCAACCAAGCCTGCATCGGCCACTTCCATGCGGGCTATCCCATCTCCTGCATCCAGCGGCCGGAGACCGGACGAGAGCTTCGCTACGGCACGAGGACCCGAGCCGCGGCTGCGCGCCGGGTCATGGTGGTCGGGGGCGGTCCCGCCGGTCTCAAGGCGGCGGCCGTCGCGGCCGAGCGCGGGCACGAGGTGACGCTCCACGAAGCCTCCCGCAGGGTCGGTGGACAGGTGCTGCTGGCCGAGCAGCTCCCGGGACGTGCCGAGTTCGGTGGTGCGGTGACGAACCTCGTCGGGGAGGTGGAGCGAGCCGGCGCACGGGTGATCACCGGCTCACGCGTCACCCGCGACGTGGTGGATCGGGAGGCCCCCGATGCGGTCATCGTCGCGACCGGGGCACGTCCTCGAGACATGCCACTCGAGATCACCGACGCGATGCCGGTCCTCGACGCCTGGCAGGTGCTCGACGGCGCCTCGCTGCCGCGTGGGCCGGTGGTGGTCGCCGACTGGAGGGCAGACTGGATCGGTCTGGGAGTCGCCCTGCTGCTGGCTCAGCGCGGGCGCCGGGTCTCGTTGGCGATCAACGCGTACCAGCCTGGTGAGATGCTCCAACGGTACGTCCGTGATGACATGCTCTCGGCCGCCTACCGCTCGAAGGTGCAGATGATCCCCCTGGTACGCCCCTATGGCGCCGACGAGGACTCCGTCTACCTGCAGCACGTGCTCACCGGGGAGCCAGTCATCGTCGATGGGGTCAGCGCCCTCGTCCTCGCCCAAGGTCACGAACCCGTCGACGACCTCGTGACCGCCCTCGCCGGTTACCACCCCGAGGTCCACCTTGTCGGCGACTGCCTGTCGCCGCGCACTGTGGAGGAGGCGGTGCTCGAGGGGCTCGAGGTGGCGAGCCTGGTATGACACCGCACCGGGGACGTAACTGTCCGGGCGGGTGGCAGAGGTCAGGTGTTCAGGTCGTCACAGAGTCGTCCCAGACGATTGCCCACGGATGGTCCCAGCCGGCCAGCCTCAGCCGTCGGCTCACGAACGACTCGCGGGGCAGATTCACGACCCGGCCGACCGAAGGCTCGTAGACATCGAGCGTCCGTGCATCCGCGCCGCTTCCCGTTGCCGGCAGGACGAGGACGACGTGTCGGGGCAGCCACGCGTTCCCGATGTAGAGCAGCGCGGGCCGGCGCTCGCGCACCCGGGCGCGCAGAGCGGCATACGCCTTCTCGAGGCGCCTGCGTCGGGCGAGACGACACCACTGGAGGTCGAAGTCCGCCTCGGGGTCGGCGGCCCCGCACTCCAGCTCGTTGATCGCGCCCCATGGCGGGGTCCCGAGCGCCCGAGGCCACGGCGGCTGCCACCGGCCACCGGCCCCGACCAGCGCGTTGGTGCGACGTGCCACCACCTGCTCGTACGCGCCGAAGCGTTCGATGGGCGTCCGGGAATCCGTGACCTCAGTCGCACGAGGAGCATCGTCGATGTCGCGCGCATCCTCGCCGATGCCCTCGATGCCCTCGCGGATCCATCCGGCGAACGCCTCGTCGACGAGCATCCGCGAGACTGTCAGGCACGCCGAGCCGCACGTCGTGCCCGTCTGCTGCCTCGGCGCCGGATCACCGGCATGGAGCCGGAAGGGCATGCCCATCGCTCGCCTCCCGCGGGCCTGGCTCAGGCAGCTTCAGGCAGCTTCAGGCGGATTCCTTGCGCGGCCGCTTGCGGGGCGCCGCCTCCCGGCGCACGATCGTCGGGTTGATATTGTCGAGGACGACCTCACGGGTGACGACGACGCGCGCGATGCCGTCATCGCTCGGCACGTCGAACATGACGGGGAGCAGGACCTCCTCCATGATGGCCCGCAGTCCGCGAGCGCCGGTGCCTCGAAGCAACGCCTGGTCGGCGAGGGCCTCGATCGAGTCCTCGGTGAACTCGAGCTCGACGCCGTCGATCTCGAACATCCTCTGGTACTGCTTGACGAGCGCGTTGCGCGGCGTGGTGAGGATGCTGACCAGCGCCTTCTGATCGAGGGGGGAGAGCGTCGTCAGCACGGGCAGGCGTCCGATGAACTCGGGGATGAGACCGAACTTCAGCAGGTCCTCCGGCATGACGTCGACGATCGCCTCGGCGGTGTCGGCCGCGGTGTGCAGCGTCGCACCGAAGCCGAGGCCCTTGCGACCCGACCGCGACTCGATGATCCGGTCCAGCCCGGTGAAGGCGCCCCCGACGATGAACAGCACGTTGGTCGTGTCGATCTGGATGAACTCCTGGTGCGGGTGCTTGCGTCCACCCTGCGGGGGCACCGAGGCGGTCGTGCCCTCGAGGATCTTCAGCAGCGCCTGCTGGACACCCTCGCCGGACACATCTCGGGTGATCGAGGGATTCTCCGACTTGCGGGCGACCTTGTCGACCTCGTCGATGTAGATGATCCCGGTCTCGGCCTTCTTGACGTCGTAGTCGGCGGCCTGGATGAGCTTGAGCAGGATGTTCTCGACGTCCTCGCCGACATAGCCCGCCTCGGTGAGCGCGGTCGCGTCGGCAATGGCGAAGGGCACGTTGAGCATCTTGGCGAGCGTCTGCGCGAGGTAGGTCTTGCCCGAGCCCGTCGGGCCGATGAGCAGGATGTTGGACTTGGCGATGTCGATGTGATCGTCGGCCTTCTTGGGGCCGTCGTCCGCCTGGATCCGCTTGTAGTGGTTGTAGACGGCGACGGCGAGCGACTTCTTCGCCTGCTCCTGGCCCACGACGTAGTTCTCGAGGAACTCGAAGATCTCCCGCGGCTTGGGGAGGCGGTCCAGCCCCAGCTCGGAGCTCTCGGCGAGCTCCTCCTCGATGATCTCGTTGCACAGGTCGATGCACTCGTCG
>JAKDLQ010000064.1 GCA_030452775.1 Micrococcales bacterium
GCATGTAAGCCGCTGCGTGGAGGCTGGAACCGGATAGCGCCCGGTTCGCGGGCGGCTATCCCGTCCCGCCGTTGCCCGGGCAGACACTGCGCGAGCCGAGTCTCGCCCTCACCGCGGGCCGCGAGGCCACGACCGTCACCAGCCCCGAGGAGGACAGTGATGACTGACGCCAACGTAAGCAAGGACGTCGCCGGACGCGCTGCCGGCTCGAGGGGTTCTACGGGTTCGGAAGGCCCAGGCGGTTCCGCCAGACCGGACCAAGGCTTCTTCGCGGAGCTGCTCGCCCCCGTCGCGGGCTTCGGCGTCTCCTTCTCGACCATGTTCCGCAAGGTCGCCACCGAGGAGTACCCCGAGAAGCCGCGCCCGACCGCACCGCGCTTCCACGGCCGGCACCAGCTCAATCGCTGGCCCGACGGTCTCGAGAAGTGCATCGGCTGTGAGCTGTGCGCCTGGGCCTGCCCGGCCGACGCGATCCTCGTCGAGGGCGCCGACAACGACGACACCCCTCTCGAGGAGGGAGGCACAGGCCGGTTCGCACCCGGAGAGCGCTACGGCCGCGTCTACCAGATCAACTACCTGCGCTGCATCTTCTGCGGCATGTGCATCGAGGCCTGCCCGACGCGAGCCTTGACGATGACCAACTTCTACGAGCTCGCCGACAATGACCGGGCCAAGCTGATCTTCACGAAGGACCAGTTGCTCGCCCCACCGGAGGATGGCATGCTGACCCCGCCGTTCCCGATGGCCGAGGGCAGGTCGGTGCGCGACTACTACCGGGGCAAGGTCGAGTCGCCGACCGAGGGCCAGCGTGAGTACGTACAGCAGCGGGATGCCGGGGCTCAGACCGATCACCCGAGCGCCACGACAGGGGAAGGGGCCACGCCGTGACCAGCACCGGAGAGGCCGTTGCCTTCTGGATCCTCGCGCCCATCGCCGTGATCGGCGGCCTGGGGCTCATCTTCGCCCGCAAGGCCGTGTACGCGGCGGTCGGGATGGCCATGACGATGGTCGTCGTCGGCATCTTCTACCTCATCCTCAAGGCCGACTTCCTCGGCATCGTGCAGGTGTTCGTCTACACCGGCGCCGTGATGATGCTCTTCCTCTTCGTCATCATGCTCATCGGCGTCGACTCGTCGGACTCTCTCGTCGAGACGATCATGGGACAGCGCCTGGCTGCCCTCGTCCTCGCCATCGGCCTCACCGGGCTCCTGTTCTTCTCGCTCGGCCAGGTCGTCTTCGATGTGACCACCGTGCAGGCCGGGATGGACAAGGTCGTCGCGATCAACGCGTCGACCGGCAACGTCACCGGGGTGGCCGAGCTCATCTTCGGGCAGTACGTCTGGATCTTCGAGGTCACCTCGGCGCTGCTCATCACCGCCGCGCTGGCGGCCATGGTCCTCGCACACCGCGAGCGGATCAGGCCGAAGCGCACCCAAGCCGAGTGGTCGGCGAAGCGGATCCGAGACAACGATCACGTCGCGGGTCTGCCCGCGCCCGGTGTGTACGCCCGCCACACCGCGGTCGACACCCCGGCGCTGCTGCCCGACGGCACACCGAGTGCCAAGTCCGTGTCCCGCGTCCTCGTCGCTCGCGACCAGGTCGCCTCCCTCGACGCGTTCAAGGACGTCGAGCGGCATCTGCATCGCGAGATAGAGAAGGGGAGCGAGAAGTGAGCCCCCTGCACTACGTCTATCTGTCGGTGATCCTCTTCGCGATCGGGTCCGCGACGGTGCTCGTGCGCCGCAACGCCATCATCGTCTTCATGGGTGTCGAGCTCATGCTCAACGCGACAAACCTCTCGCTCGTGACCTTTTCGCGGATGCACGGCCAGCTCGACGGGCAGGTGATGGCCCTGTTCGTCATGGTCGTCGCCGCCGCCGAGGTCGTCGTCGGGCTCGCCATCATCATGGCGATCTTCCGTGCCCGCCGGTCGGCCTCGGTCGACGATGCCAACCTGCTGAAGCTGTAAGGAGCACCGGTCGATGTCAACTGGCATGGGAACTCTCGTGCACCAGGGCACGTATGCCGCTGGACTCGCCGCGCAGGACGGCGAGGCTCACGCGGCGACGGGCTTCACCGCCTATGCCTGGCTGCTCATCGCGCTGCCGGCCTTCGGCGCGCTCTTCCTGCTCGTCGGTGGTCGCCGGACCAACAGCTTCGGCCCGGTGCTGGCGACCTTGCTGTCCTGGGGATCTTTCGTCATCGGTGCCATCATCACCATCTCGATGATGGGTCGCGCCGCGGGCGATCGGCCCAAGAGCGTCCACCTGTTCGACTGGATCACCGGCGGGTCCTTCGACGTGCAGGCCGGGCTGCTCATCGACCAGCTGTCGATCTGTTTCGTCCTGCTCATCACGTTCGTCGGGTCGCTCATCCACGTGTACTCGCTCGGCTACATGCAGGACGACCCTGACAAACGGCGCTTCTTCGCCTACCTCAACCTCTTCGTCGCAGCGATGCTGCTGCTCGTGCTGGCCGACTCCTACCTGCTGCTCTACGTCGGCTGGGAAGGGGTCGGGCTGGCCTCGTACCTGCTCATCGGCTTCTGGTACCACAACCCGGTCTTCGCGACCGCCGGCAACAAGTCATTCTTCGCCAACCGCGTCGGCGACTTCGGGATGACGGTCGCGATCATCCTCATGTTCTTCTACTTCGGCGGTGTCGACTTCCGGACGGTCCAGGCGGGTGTGGCCGGCCTGCAGGGCGCCCACCAGGGCGTCATGACGGCGATCGCGCTGACGCTGTTGCTCGGCGCGACCGCCAAGTCGGCGCAGTTGCCGCTGCAGAGCTGGCTCGGTGACGCGATGGCCGGCCCGACCCCGGTCTCTGCGCTCATCCATGCGGCGACCATGGTCACGGCGGGTGTCTACCTCGTGGTCCGGGCCGGCCCGATCTTCGAGGCCTCGCCGACCGCGCAGCTCGTCGTGGTCATCGTGGGCTCCGCCACGCTCATCTTCGGGGCGATCATCGGCTGCGCCAAGGACGACATCAAGAAGGCGCTGGCCGCGTCGACCATCTCCCAGATCGGCTACATGATGCTCGCGGCCGGGCTCGGCCCGATCGGCTACGCCTTCGCCATCTTCCACCTGCTCACCCACGGCTTCTTCAAGGCCGGCCTCTTCCTCGGGGCCGGCTCGGTCATGCACGGCATGAAGGACCAGGTCGACATGCGCCGCTTCGGCGGCCTGTGGGTGATGATGAAGGTCACCTGGGTCACCTTCGGCCTCGCCTACCTGTCGATCATCGGCTTCCCGCTCCTGTCCGGGTTCTGGAGCAAGGACAAGATCATCGAGGCCGCGTTCGTCGGCGAGGGCTGGCGGCCCTGGGTGTTCGGCCTGGCCGCGCTCATTGGGGCCGGCATCACCGCCTTCTACATGTCGCGGCTGTTCTTCATGACCTTCCACGGCAAGAGGCGCTGGACCGACGAGGTGCATCCGCACGAGTCCGGGCTGACCATGACGGTGCCGATGGTCGTGTTGGCCTTCGGGTCGGCCTTCCTCGGGCTCATCCTCGGGCCGACCGGCATCATCACCTCGTGGCTCGCGCCGTTCACCGGCGGCGTGCAGGAGCTGCACCCCGTGATCCCGGAAAGCGCGGTCATCGCGCTCACCCTGATCCTCGTGGCCATCGGCATCGCCCTCGCCTGGATGATGTACCTGCGTGACGAGGTCCCCCAGGCGGCCCCCCGGGGGAACCTGCTCACCCAGGCCGCACGGGTGGACCTCTACCAGGACCACGTCAACGAGGCCCTGCTCATGCGCCCCGGAATCCACCTGACCCGCTCGCTCGTCTTCGCCGACAACGAAGGTGTCGACGGCGCGGTCGGTGGGCTCGCCGCCTTCGTCGGGGGGACCTCCTCACGGATGCGCAAGATCCAGAACGGCTTTGTCCGGTCCTATGCCCTGACGTTCCTCACCGGGATCGTCGCCATCATCGGTGCACTGTGGGTGATTTCCTGATGACTGACATGTCCACCGTCCCGTGGCTGACGATCCTCGGTGTCATACCGCTCGTCGGCGCGTTCGTCGTCGCCTTCCTTCCCGGGTCGGCCGAGAACGCCAAGCGGGTCGCAGTCGCGACCTCGATCCTCACGCTCGTCGTCGGCATCGTCGCGGCGACGCGCTTCGACACGAGCTCGGCGGCGCAGTTCCAGCTTGGCGAGCAGAAGTCGTGGATCCCGCAGCTGGGGGTCAGCTACGCCCTCGGGGTCGACGGCATCGCGTTGGTGCTCATCCTCATGTCGCTCGTGCTGACGCCGATCTGCATGCTCGCTGCCTGGCACGACGTGTCCGAGTCGGAGAGCGGGGCCCAGCGGGTCAAGACCTACTTCGCGCTGCTGCTCGTGCTCGAGACGTTCATGGTCGGCGTCTTCGCGGCGACCGACGTCTTCCTGTTCTACGTCTTCTTCGAGGCGATGCTCATCCCGGTGTACTTCCTCATCGGCAACTACGGCGGTCCGCGCCGCCAGTACGCCGCGATGAAGTTCCTCCTCTTCGGCCTGACGGGCGGGCTGATCATGCTCGTGGCCGTCATCGCGCTCTATCTGCAAGGTCCCGGCGGCGCCGACGGCTTCATGATGGACAAGCTCACCGGCCTCCAGTTCGACCCGACGACCGGGCGCCTGCTCTTCGTGGGGTTCTTCCTCGCCTTCGCGATCAAGGCCCCGATGGTGCCGTTCCACACGTGGCTGCCCGATGCCGCGACCGAGTCGACCCCGGCGACGGCGACGCTGCTCGTCGGTGTCCTCGACAAGGTCGGCACGTTCGGGATGATCCGGTTCTGCCTGCAGCTCTTCCCCGAGGCGAGTGCCTGGGCGACGCCGGTCGTCATCGTGCTGGCCGTCCTCGCGGTCCTCTACGGCGCCCTGCTCGCGATCGGGCAGACCGACATGATGCGCCTGATCGCCTACACGTCGGTCAGCCACTTCGGTTTCATCGTGCTGGGCATCTTCGCCTTCACCAACATCGGTGGCGCCGGGGCATCGCTCTACATGCTCAACCACGGATTCTCGACGGCGGCGCTGTTCCTCTTCGCCGGGATGTTCATCTACCGGCGTGGCAGCAAGCGGATCCCGGACTACGGAGGATGGCAGAAGGTGACACCGGTCCTCGCGGGGGTCTTCCTCGCCGCGGGGATGTCGACCCTGGCGTTGCCGGGCCTGTCCAACTTCGTGTCCGAGTTCCTCGTGCTCGTCGGCGCCTTCCCGACCCAGCCCGCGGCTGCCGTCATCGGCGCGTCGGGCATCATCTTCGCCGCGCTCTACATCCTGCTGATGTACAAGCGGATGGCGACCGGCCCCCGGCCCGAGGGGCTGTCGGGGGTGCGGGACCTGTCCGTGCGTGAGAAGGTCGTGGCCGCCCCGCTCGTGGCGTTCTTCCTCATCATCGGCTTCTTCCCCAACCTGGCACTCGACGTGATCAACCCTGCTGTCGACACCTCGCTGTCGCACGTGCAGTCGACGGTCGCGGTCACACCAGCCCTGGCCGAAGGGAGCACCAAGTGACGACCTTCCAGGTAGCGAACATCGACTACATCGCGATCCTGCCACTGCTCATCGTCTTCGGGACTGCCGTGATCGGGGTGCTCGTCGAGGCGTTCGTCGGACGCGAACGGCGTCACACGATCCAGGCGACACTGGCTGTGGCCGGTCTGCTCGCCGCCTTCGTCGCGGTCATCGTGGCCACCGGCCACATGGGCCTGACGCTGGGCCACGTCGACACCGCCACCGACCGGCATCTGTTCGCCTTGTCGATCGACGGCCCGGCCCTGTTCATGCAGGGCGCGCTGCTGCTGCTCAGCGTGCTCGGGGTGCTGACGATGGCCGAGCGGCTCGGCGGCACCGGCTCTGACACCTTCACCCCGAGCGGTGCCTCGACACCGGGCTCGCAGATCGAGGCGGTCTCCGCGCGGGCCGGGTTGATCACCTCGGAGGTCTTCCCGCTGGCGATGATCTCGGTCGGCGGCATGATGCTCTTCCCGACGGTCAACGACCTCATCGGCATGTTCGTCGCACTCGAGGTCCTGTCGCTGCCGCTCTACGTCCTGACCGGCCTGGCGCGGCGTCGTCGCCTGCTCTCTCAGGAGGCGTCCCTCAAGTACTTCCTGCTCGGCGCCTTCAGCTCGGCCTTCTTCCTCTTCGGGACGGCGCTGCTCTACGGCTACGCTGGGTCGGTCTACTTCCGCGACCTGAGCCAAGCGGTGTCCGCCGGCCCCATCTCGATGAATGGGCTGCTCGTCCCCGGCGCCTTCCTCGTCTTCGTCGGCCTGTTCTTCAAGATCGGCGCCGTCCCCTTCCACGCCTGGACTCCGGATGCCTACCAGGGGGCGCCGACCCCGGTCACCGGGTTCATGGCGGCGTGCACCAAGGCGGCCGCGTTCGGGGCCATCCTGCGCCTGGCCTACACCGGCCTGGACACGGCCAGGTGGGAGTGGACCAACGGACTCATCGTCGTCGCCATCCTGACGATGGTCGTCGGCTCCGTGCTCGCGGTCACCCAGACCGACATGAAGCGACTGCTCGCCTACTCCGCCATCTCCCACGCAGGGTTCATCCTCGTCGGAGTGATCGCCTTCGACCAGAAGGGGATCAGCTCGGTCCTGTTCTACACGGTCGCCTACGGCTTCTCGACGATCGCCGCCTTCGCGATCGTCGGGCTCGTGCGGCAAGGCGGCAGCGAGGCGACCCACCTGTCGCAGTGGGCGGGCCTTGGCCGCAACCACCCGCTCGTGGCCGGTACCTTCGCGTTCCTCCTGCTCGCCTTTGCCGGCATCCCGCTGACGTCCGGCTTCGTCGCGAAGTACGTTGTCTTCTCCGCTGCCATCGGCACGGGCGGGGCGACCGGCACCGGCCTAGTGATCATCGGCATTGTCTGCAGTGCGATCACGGTGTTCGTCTATCTGCGGATCATCGTGCTGATGTACTTCAGCGACGCGCCCGATGACACGGTTGCTTTCGTGACGCCCTCGGCGGTCACGACGTTCTCGATCGCGATCGGCACGATGGTCACGCTCGCGCTCGGCGTCCTGCCGGCGGCCCTGCTCGACCTTGCGGACCGGTCCTCTGTGTTCATCCGCTGACGCGAGACCGCACGCTTCCCCCGTAACCCCGTACCGGATGGATCTCCTGACAGGCCCACGATGACGACCCACGCCACCCCACCGATCCTCGCGGTCCCCGGCGCCACCCCCATGCTCAGCGCACGGCTGGACGAGGGCCTGGCCCGGGTCGATGCAGTGCTCCATGAGGTCATCGACCATGACGACGCCTACATCGCGCAGGCCTCCGGTCACCTGCTCGCAGCCGGAGGCAAGCGCTTCCGGCCGCTCCTCGCGCTCCTCGCCGCCGAGCTCTGCGACGGGATCACCGATGAGGTCGTGCGGGCAGCCGCCGGCGTCGAGCTGACCCATGTCGCCTCCCTCTACCACGACGACGTCCTGGACGCCGCAGACATCCGGCGGGGGATCCCCTCGGTCAATGTCACCTACGACAACTCGACCGCCATCCTTGTCGGAGACCTCATCTTCGGCAAGGCCTCCGAGCTCATCGCAGACCTCGGTGCCGAAGCGGTGAAGATTCAGGCGCGGGCCTTCGTGCGCCTGTGCGCCGGCCAGATCCGTGACGACCGGCCCTGCCCACCCGGCACCGATCCGGTCGACTATTATCTCGGGGTCCTCGCCGACAAGACTGGCGTGCTCATCGCGACGGCGGGACGCTACGGTGTGATGTTCGGTGGTGGGAGCCCGGAGACGGCCGAGATCCTCACGGCCTACGGTGAGAAGGTCGGGATCGCCTTCCAGCTCGCCGACGACCTCATCGACATCGCCTCCGATGCCGATGACACCGGCAAGACCCCGGGGACCGATCTGCGTGAAGGCGTCGACACTCTCGTGGTCCTGCGCGCCAGGGCATCAGTGGACCCCGCCGACGCCCGGCTGCGAGACCTGCTCTCTCGTGACCTGTCGGACGACGACGCGGGCATTGCGGAGGCGCTCCGGCTGCTGCGTGCCCACCCGGCGCTCCAGCAGGCACGGGACGAGGCAGTCGCGGTGGCGTACGCCGCACAGGACCTGCTCTCGCCGCTGCCGGACAGCGCGGCCAAGTCGGCCCTGCAAGCACTCGCGCTCTCTGCGGTCACCCGCATCGGCTGACCGGCCGGCCGCCTCGACTTCTGCGGCAAGAACCTGGCGACAGATTCCGGCCGGGGCGGGAGTCTGTAGGCGAGTCCGGCCGGGCCGCCTCGACTTCTGCGGCAGGTACCCGGCGACAGATTAATGCCCGGGGAGCATTCTCTAGGCAGCTGGGGCCGGGCCGCCGCGACCCTTTGCGGATGGGATGGTCGAGGGCGAGGCGCCCTGGCCGTCAGGGCCGGATCACTCGCCCCTTGACGGCGGCCTGGTCATCGCCAGGACGTCGAGGGCCTCGTCGAGTTGCGCCTCGGTGAGCCGCCCGTCCGCAACGTGCCCATCCTCGACCACGACGTCGCGAATCGTCCGGCGTTCGGCAATCGCGCGCTTGACGACGGCAGCCGCTGCTTCGTAGCCGATGTAGCGGTTGAGCGGCGTCACGATCGACGGTGAGCTCTCGGCGAGCTCTCGCGCGTGCTCGGCGTTGGCCACGATCCCGTCGACGCACCGGTCCGCGAGCAGCCGCGACGTGGTCGCGAGCAGGTGGATCGACTCGAGGACGTTCTTGGCCAGCACCGGCAGCATGACGTTGAGCTCGAAGTTGCCGGCCGCGCCGGCAGTCGTGATGGCGACGTCGTTGCCGATGACCTGCGCGCAGGCCATGAGCGCGGCCTCGGGGAGCACCGGGTTGACCTTGCCGGGCATGATGCTCGATCCTGGCTGCAGGTCGGGAAGGTGGATCTCGCCGAGCCCGGTACGCGGCCCGGAGGACATCCAGCGCAGGTCGTTGCAGATCTTGGTCAGGCTGACGGCGACCACCTTGAGCGCCCCCGACAGTTCGACGACGGCGTCCTGCGCGGACTGGGCCTCGAAGTGATCCGTCGCCTCGTGGAAGGGGATGCCACTGTCCTTCGTCACCTCGGCGATGACCTTGGCTGCGAAGCCGGGGGCGGCGTTGAGGCCCGTCCCGGCCGCGGTCCCCCCCAGGGGGAGCTCGGACGTGGACTGTGCGGCGTGCGAGACCCGATCGACGCCGAGCTCGATCTGCCGGCGATAGCCGCCGAACTCCTGCCCGAGCGTCACCGGCACCGCATCCATGAGGTGCGTGCGGCCCGACTTGACGACGTCCGCGAACTCGACCTCCTTGCGGCCCAGGGACTCTGCGAGGTGTCGCAGGCTCGGCTCGAGGACCTGGAGCGTGGCGCGGGTCGCCGCGATCCGCAGCGCGCTGGGGAAGGTGTCGTTGCTCGACTGCCCGGCGTTGACGTGGTCGTTCGGGTGGATCGTCAGCCCGCTGTCGAGGTGGGCGAGCCGGGCGATCACTTCGTTGGCGTTCATGTTGGTCGACGTGCCCGACCCGGTCTGGAACACGTCGATGGGGAAGTGGTCGTCGTGCTCACCCGCCGCGACCGTCCGGGCTGCAGCCGTGATCGCTGCGGCACGCTCCTCGTCGAGCACGCCGAGCTGGGCGTTGACCTCGGCCGCTCCTGCCTTGAGCAGGGCCAAGGCATGGATGACATCCGGCGGCACGGGTTGTCCACTGATCGGGAAGTTGGCGACTGCTCGGGCCGTCTGGGCGCCCCACAGGGCATCGGCCGGCACCTGCACCTCGCCCATCGAGTCGTGCTCGGTTCTGGTCTGGACGGTGTCGTTGCTCATGGGCCCATCATGCTCCGTCCACCCGGCCCGGCTCGAGGGGGTCAGCGTGGGCAGTCGTCGACGGGGATCGGCGCGCGACGGACGCGGCTCATCCCCACGAGCGAGTCGATGCTGAGGATGATGAGGGCCACCCAGACGATCGCGAAGCCGACCCACCGCTCCGGCGGCATGTGCTCACCGAGGAACACGACCGCGCACAGCAGCTGCCCCAGCGGGGTGATGAACTGGATCAGCCCGATGGACACCAACGGGATGCGCCGGGCCGCCGCGGCGAAGCAGAGCAGGGGGATGGCGGTGGCGACCCCGGAGAAGGCGAGCATCCCCGTGTGCATGCCCCCGTAGCGTCCGAAGGCGAGCCCGCCGTGGGCGGCGACGACGAAGAGCACGATGGCGGCGATGGGGGCAAGGACCGCCGTCTCGATGGTCAGGCCGTGCAACGCGGGCAGCGTCGCGCCGAGCTTCTTCTTGACCAGGCCGTAGAGGGCGAACGAGGTGGCGAGGGTGAGCGAGATGTAGGGCACCCGGCCTCCCTGGATGCCGAGGTACACGCCGGCGGTAGCGCCGATGGCGACGGCGACCCACTGCATCAGCCGCAGCCGCTCCCCGAGGACGAGGACACCGAGCCCCACGGTGACGAGGGGGTTGAGGAAGTAGCCGAGGGCGGCGTCACTGGTGTGTCCCGCGGTGACCGCGGCCACGTAGACGACCCAGTTGATCGCGATGAAGACGGCCGCGAGGGTGAGGCCGGCGATCATCCTGGGCCGTGCGAGCAGCGGCCGGATCCACGAGAAGTCCCGGCCGATGGCGAGCAGGATCGCGCAGAAGAGCAGGGTCCAGAGGATCCGGTGGGCGAGGATCTCCCATGCGCCCGCTGGCTTGAGCGCGTCGAAGTAGAGCGGGAACAGGCCCCACAGACCGTATGCCGCGAAGGCGAGCATGGTGCCCCAGGTCAGCTCCGAGCGCGGCCGGCCGGCACGGGCGATGCGCCGCCCC
>JAKDLQ010000065.1 GCA_030452775.1 Micrococcales bacterium
ACACCGCTGCGCCACGCGTTCACCAACGCCTACTACCAGTGGCTCGTCGACCTCGACGCGATCCCCGAGTTCCGCTGGCCCACCAGCCTGCTCGCTCGATTCGACGCCAAGGACCACCTCGATCGGGGGCGGCTCGGCGGCGGCATACGTGGTGACATCGAGCGCTTCCTCGCCGGCCGCGGGATTACCCTCGAGCCCACCGACCGAGTCCTCATGCTCGCGAACGCACGCGTCCTCGGGCACACCTTCGACCCGCTCTCCGTCTACTGGTGCCTCGGCGCGGACGACACGCTGAAGGCCAAGGCCCTCGTCTTCGAAGTGCACAACACCTACGGCGAACGCCACGCCTACCTGCTCGACCTCGACGAGTGGGGCCGGGCCAGCGTCGAGAAGACGTTCTACGTCTCACCGTTCAACGACGTCTCCGGCACCTACACCGTCAAGCTGCGTCTCCAGCGGTCGCTGGTCGCCGTGTCCGTCGGGTTGGACCGTGACGGCGAACGGGTGATGACGGCGGCGACGACCGGACGCCCCGTCGACGCCACCGCCGGCAGCCTCGTGCGCACGTCCGCCCGGCACCTGTTCATGACCCAACGGGTCAGCCTGCTCATCCGCTGGCACGGCATCCGGCTGTGGTTGCGCCGCCTGCCCGTCCTGCCCCGACCACGTCACACCAAGGAGGCCGTCCGATGACGACCATGACCGAGATCACCACCGCGCGGACCTGGCCGTCACCCGCGGTGGTCCAGCCGATCTGCCTGCGCAAGCCGATCCTACGTCCGCTCTGCGTCCGCGCCCTGCTCGCGAGGCGCATCGTCGAGTCTGTCGCGCGCCGGGTGCCCGTCGACGTGCTCATGCCCGATGGCCAGCTCCTCGGCCGTGCCGACACGAGGTCCGAAGGCACGAGGCCCGACGGTACGCGGCCCGTGCTCGAGGTGGTCCGCCCCGTTGCCCTCTTCGAGCGGCTGGCCCACCACCCCAAGATCGGCATCGGCGAGGCCTACATGGCAGGCGACTGGCGAGCCGGCGCAGGCACCGACCTCGCCCAGGTGCTCCTCCCCTTCGCCGAACGGCTGACCACCGCCGTCCCGCCGTCCCTGTCCCGCCTGCGCGCCGTGGTCGACCGGCGCATCCCGAGCACCCAGCGCAACTCGCTCCCCGGTTCGCGTAAGAACATCGAGGCGCACTACGACCTCAGCAACGACCTCTTCGCCGCTTTCCTCGACGACACGCTGAGCTACAGCTCGGCCCTCTTCGCCGGCGGATCGCCGTTCTGCGAGCAGTCCCTCGCCGACGCCCAGCTTCGCAAGGTGTCGGCGATCCTCGACCTGGCGCGGGTCGGGCCCGGCTCACGTGTCCTCGAGATCGGCACCGGCTGGGGCACCCTCGCCATCGAGGCGGCGCGCCGCGGCGCGCACGTGACGACGCTCACCCTCTCTGCCGAACAGGCGGCGCTCGCCCGGGACCGGGTCGCGGACGCCGGCCTCACCGACTCGGTCGATATCCGCCTACAGGACTACCGCGAGGCCGGCGGCAGCTACGACGCCATCGTCAGCGTCGAGATGATCGAGGCCGTCGGTGAGGAGTACTGGCCGACCTACTTCGCCACCCTCGATGAGCGCCTCGCCCCCGGCGGCGTCGCGGCGATCCAGTCCATCCTCATGGGGCACGACCGATACCTCGCGACCCGCCACTCCTACGGCTGGATCCAGAAGCACATCTTCCCCGGCGGCCTCATCCCGTCACGCCGGGCAATAGCGGAGACCGCGGCCGCGCACACCCGGCTGCACGTCTCGCAGGTCCACTCGTTCGGCTCGCACTATGCCGAGACCCTGCGACGGTGGCGCGAGGCGTTCATGACGAGCTGGCCCCAGATCCGGGCCCACGGCTTCGATGAGAGCTTCCGCCGCAAGTGGGAGTTCTATCTCGCCTACTGCGAGGCCGGTTTCGAGTCCGGCTACCTCGACGTCGCTCAGATCCGTCTCGAGCGCCCCTCGCCAGGAGAGGCGCCAGCCACCGAAGGAGTGCGAGCATGACCCACGACCCGATCGCCGGCCGGCGCTACTGGCTCATCGGAGCCTCGAGCGGGATCGGCGCCGCCCTCGCCCACGAACTGCTCGGTCGAGGAGCGCACGTTGCCATCAGCGCTCGCCGCATCGAGGACCTCGAAGCGGTCTCGGCCGGAAGGATGACCGTTGTGCCGCTCGACGCGACCGACCACGAGGCCGTCCAGCACGCAGAGGCCGATGTCCGCTCGGCGCTCGGCGGTCTCGACGCCGTCGTGTGGTGCGCCGGCTACTGGAAGCAGTTCGACGCCGCGGAGTGGGACCGCGAGACCTTCGCCCGGCACATCGAGGTCAACCTGCTCGGCCTGAACAACGTGCTCGCCGCGATCATCCCGTCCATGGTCGCGGCCGGCCATGGCCACATCGTCGGCGTCGCCTCGGTGGCCGGCTACCGAGGACTGCCGGGTGCGGAGGCCTACGGCGCCACCAAGGCGGCCCAGATCAACCTCCTCGAGTCGCTGCGAGCCGCGCTGCGCCGCAAGGGCGTCCGGGTCACCACCGTGTGCCCGGGGTTCGTCAGGACGGAGATGACCGAGAGCAACACCTTCCCCATGCCGTTCATCGTCGACGCCGACGAGGCCGCGCGGTCCATCGCGGACGGCCTCGCGCGGTGCCGCACCGAGATCATCTTCCCGCTGCGCATGGCGATCCTCATGAAGGCGGCCAGACTCGTCCCCGTCCGGACCTGGTCCGCGCTCACCGCCACGAAGGACGACCGGACCCCCAGCCCCGCGAACGCATGACCGCTCTCCTCTGGTACCGGCGAGACCTACGCCTGCGCGACCATCCTGCCCTCCTCGCCGCGCTCGCGTCCGGACCCGACGTCCTGCCCGTCTTCGTCATCGACCCGCCACTGGTGCGCACCGGCGCCGCACGGACCGCCCGCCTCTACGCGTCGCTCGCGGCCCTGCACGAGTCGACAGACGGCGCCCTCGTCGTGCGCACCGGCGATCCGGCGAAGATCATCCCTGCCCTGGCCGCCGAGGTCGGCGCGGGCGAGGTCCACGTGACGCGCGAGACGACGCCGTACGGTCGGCGCCGTGACCGCCGGGTCGCCGCGCACCTCGCCGAGAGCGGATGCCGGTTCGCCCCGACCGGTACGCCGTATGCCGTGGGGCCGGGACTCGTACTCACCGGCGCGGGCACGGCATACCAGGTCTTCACGCCATACGAACAGGCGTGGCGCGAACACGGCTGGCCGGCCCCGGCGGGGGATCCCACCGAGGTCGGCTGGCGGCACGGCGTCGACGGCGAGGCCCTGCCGGAACCGGGTGACACCCACGGCCTCCATGGCTTCGCGGCAGGCGAGGACGCGGCCAGCACCCGCTGGCACGCGTTCCTCGACGAGGACCTGACCGGCTACGCCACCGAGCGGGACCGGCCCGATCTCGACACGACGAGCCGGATGTCGATCCACCTCAAGTATGGCGAGATCCACCCTCGGACCATGCTGGCCGACCTCGCTACCCACCATGCCGCCCACCCGGCGGCTACGAGCGAGGACGCCCGCCGCTATGTGACCGAGCTGTGCTGGCGCGAGTTCTATGCCGACGTCCTGTGGCACCGGCCGGAATCGGCCTGGCAGGACCTGCGCGGCGAGCTCTCCTCGATGCCCTACGACGGGGGTCCCCACGATGCTCCCGAGCATGACGAGCTTGCCGAGGCCTGGCGCGCCGGTCGGACCGGGTTCCCCATGGTGGACGCCGGGATGCGTCAGCTGCTCGCCGAGGGGTGGATGCACAACCGGCTCCGGATGCTCACCGCGAGCTTCTTCGTCAAGGACCTGCACCGGTGGTGGCCGGAGGGGGCCAGGCACTTCCTCACCCACCTGCTCGACGGCGACATCGCCTCGAACAACCATGGCTGGCAGTGGGTCGCGGGGACGGGCGCGAGCGCCTCGCCGTACTTCCGGGTCTTCAACCCGATGACTCAGGCCACGCGCTTCGACCCCGACGGCGACTACGTCCGCCGGTGGGTTCCCGAGCTCGCGCACCTGCCCGGCCCGGCCGTGCACGAGCCGTGGAGGCACCCGGAGGGATATGCGCGGGGCTACCCCCCGCGTATCGTCGATCATGCCGACGAGCGCCGGGAGTCACTGGGCCGCTACCACCGGGCCCGAGGAGGACGCCGATGATCAACCCGGTCACCGAGTTGCGCACGTTCCTCAGCGCGTCCCTGCTCACCCCCGTCCCCGTCCGTCACGAGGACCCTCCTCGGGTGCAGCGTCGCCGTCGGATCGTCGTCGCCATCACCTTCCTCCTCGGCTCGATCGCCCTGACGACGGCGCTGCGGATCGAGCCCGGCGACTCGCGCTTCTACGCCGCCACGATCGCCCTCGCCGCCATCTGGGGCATCGGCGCGCTCGTGTCCGGGCCCCTGCATCTCGGCTCGGGCCGCACCCGCGGGGGCGAGCACTACGCGCGCCCGATCGTGCAGTCGCTCGCCCTGGCGGCGCTCATGCTCGCGGTCTTCCTCATCGGGGCGCTCGTGATCGCCCGGATCCCGCTCCTGCGCGATCCCGTCGACGACCTGCTCGACCACGCCCGGTTCGGCTCGCTCCCCGTCGTCCTCGCGATCACCGCACTCAACGGGATCGCCGAGGAGCTCTACTTCCGGGGGGCCCTCTACACGGCGCTGCCGGGCACCCATGCGGTCGCCGTGACGACCGTCCTCTACACGGCGACGACCATCGGCGCCGGCGTGCCGCTGCTCGTCCTCGCAGCCGTCCTCATCGGCCTGCTCACCGCGCTGCAGCGCCGGGTCACCGGCGGTGTCCTCGGCCCCATCATCACCCACGTCACGTGGTCCGCAGGTATGCTCCTGCTCCTTCCGCCCGTCCTAGACCTTGCCAGGTGAACCCATGAATGCTGTGAATGCCCTGAACCCCCTGAACGATATGACCCGCCAGCCCGAAACCTCCGCCAGGACCGCACTCGTCACCGGGGCCACCGGGTACATCGGCGGCCTGCTCGTCCCACGCCTGCTCGAGGCCGGCTGGCAGGTGCGGGTGCTCACGCGGCGCCGTAGTGCCCTCGCGGACCGGTCGTGGGCCGGCGATGTCGACATCGTCGAGGCAGACGCGTCGTCGGAGGCCGACCTGCGCACCGCGCTGCACGGCATACACGCCGCCTACTTCCTCATCCACTCGATGGACGGCGACGGCGACTTCGCGCGCCGGGACCGCGAGATGGCGACGAGCTTCGCGGCAGCCGCCCGCGACTGCCGGGTGCGGCGCATCGTCTATCTCGGTGGCCTGCACCCGGACGGCGAGGAGCTCTCCCCGCACCTCGCATCCCGGGTCGAGGTCGGATCGATCCTCCTGGACTCGGGCGTCCCGACCGCCGTGCTGCAGGCGGCCGTCGTCCTCGGCAGCGGGTCGGCATCCTTCGACATGCTTCGCTACCTGTCCACCAGGCTTCCGGCGATGGTCGCCCCGAAGTGGCTCAACAACCGGATCCAGCCGATCGCCATCGACGACGTCCTGCGCTATCTCGTCGGCGCGGCCGAGCTGCCCGAGGGCGTCAACCGGACCTTCGACATCGGCGGGCCGCAGGTGCTCACGTATGCGGAGATGATCCAGCGCTTCGTCGAGGTCGTCGGGATGCGGCGGCGGGCGATCGTCACGGTGCCCGTGCTCACGCCACGCCTGGCGAGCCACTGGGTCGGCCTCGTCACCCCGATCAAGGCGGGCATCGCCAAGCCGCTCGTCGGCAGCCTCGTCCACGAGGTCGTGTGCCGCGAGAACGACATCGCGGCCTATGTGCCCGACCCGGATGGCGGCCTCGTCGGCGTCGGCCGCGCCGTCCGCCCCCCCCTGGCCGGTGCGGCGCCCGACCCCGCGGCGCGCAACCTCGCCATGATCGCCGGCGCGACGGTGCTGAGCGCCGTGGCGGGATCCATTGCCACCCAACCGGGCTCACAGTGGTACAAGAGCCTCGACCTGCCACCGTGGCAGCCGCCGAAGCTCGCCTTCCCCATCGTCTGGACGGCCCTCTACGCCGACATCGCCGCCACCTCGACCGCGACCGTCACCGGCCTCGAGCAAGACGGAAGGCAGTCGGAGGCGACCGCCTACCGCACGGCGCTGGCCGCCAACCTCGTGCTCAACACCGCGTGGAGCGTCATCTACTGGCGGGCCCGGCGGCCCGGACTCGCCGCCAGCGAGGCGGGTCTGCTCACCCTCAGCTCGGCCGATCTCGCCCGGCGCGCCGGGGCCAGGAACCCGACGCTCGGCAAGGCGCTCGCGCCCTATGCCGTGTGGTGCGGATTCGCCACGGCGCTGGCTGCGGCCATCGCCCGCCGCAACCGCTGAGCCGCCTCGTCCCCTATCGCGAGCGCGACCTCCCGTGACCGGCGCCCGACGGGTCGCTGGTCGCCGCCCAGTGCCGGGCCAGGCACCATGCCGCGATCGCCCCGAGGACGTGCCAGACCGCATGCCCCTGCAGCACGCTCGTCGGCGAGCACAGCAGGTCGGTCTGGTCGAGCACCCAGACACCGTATGCCGCCGTCATCACCCCCAGCCCCGCCCACAGCCAGTGGGCAGGCTGGGAGGAGCCCAGCGGCATACGGCTGCGCCAGATCTCGAGGACGATCCCGGGCAGGAGGATGGCGACGAAGGCGTAGCGACGCGTCTCGGGCCACGCCCACAGCACACCCGCGAGCCCGGCCAGCACCACACACCCGGCCGGCACGACGACCGCCGCTCGAAGCAGCCCGGTCCGCACGAGAGCGCCGCCGAGCACGACCGTCGCGAGAGCCGCCATCGGCCACACGTCGGCGAACTGGCCGATCTCATCGAGGGTCGCGTGAAAGACGAAGCTCCCCGCGCCCACCGCGGCGAGGGCGGCGGCGAACAGCCCGATGATGGTCCGCTCCCGGCGGGCGGCGAGGCGGCGCACGGGCAGCACGGCGATCGCTGCCACGACGAAGACCAGCGAGGACCACGCGTTGGCGGGCTGGGCGATGCCGGCGTCGCGCACCGCCTCGCAGAAGCACTGCGTCAGCAGGCACGTGGCCCCATCGCCGCTCATCCAGCGACCGTAGCGGCACCGAGAGTCATCTGGCGTCACTCAGCGTCACCGAGCACGATCGCGACCCGGTGGGTCCGTGGGGTGGGCAAGGGTGCTAGGAACGAGCCATGGCAACCACCGCTCTCAGGGGCACCCCTGTCCACACCATCGGAGAGCTGCCGGCGCTCGGCTCCGCGGCTCCCGACTTCACTCTCACCGGACCCGACCTCGCGGACCTGCCGCGTCCCGAGGGCACCCGCGTCGTGCTCAACATCTTCCCCAGCATCGACACCGGCGTGTGCGCGACCAGCGTCCGCCGGTTCAACGAGCTCGCCGCCGGCCTCGAGGGCACGACGGTCGTGTGCGTGTCCAAGGACCTGCCCTTCGCCCTCGGACGCTTCTGCGGCGCCGAGGGGATCGACAACGTGACGACCGGCTCGGCGTTCCGCTCGAGCTTCGGCGAGGACTACGGCGTCACGCTGACCGACGGTGCCATGCGGGGCCTGCTCGCCCGCTCCGTCGTCGTCATCGATCGCGACGGCAAGGTCAGCTACACCGAGCTCGTCGATGACATCGGTCACGAGCCCGACTACGACGCGGCGATCGCTGCCCTCACCTGAGGATTCTGGCCCGGCTGACGGCCTTCGGCCAGTGCGGCTCAGTGCCTCTTGTCCTGCTTCTTACGCGTGTGCTTGGCTTGCTGGTCGCTCTTCTCCGGCTCGGCGCTGTGCTTGGTTATCGTGCGGCTCTCATCGAGCCGATCCAGTTCGGGATCCTCGTCGACCGACCGGCTCAGCACGATCTCCTGCGTGTCGGCGTCCACATCGTCCTCGCCATCGAACGCCCTGGGCGCGCGGGCCTCCGCGCCCGAGTGAACAGCAGAGTCGTCCTCCTCCTCGGGTAGCACGTCATGGGCCAGCACGTCCTCCTCCTCCCCGGCGTCGTCCGCTGTCGTCGGGGCGACGACCGGGGCAGGCGGCGGTTTCACCGGCGTGAGGTCGTGGTGGTGCTGGGCGGCCCGTACCCCTTGGCTGATGCTGCGCCAGAGGTGGTCCTCGCCGAGCTTCTCCCGCATGCCGGTGTTTTCCAGCACCCTCCTCACTCGGCGCCGGACCCGGACCAGGTAGACGTCGATACCGTGTGCCCGCAACCTGTCCAGCAGCATCGTCAGCATGTCCACGCTGGTGATCTCGAGCTGGTCGCTGCTCTCCAGGTCGAGCACCAGCGCCTTGACGTCGGGGTGTTCGTCGACGAGGTCGAGCACGCGATCCTTCACGCGCGCGGCATTCACCCAGAACAGCGACTCGTTGATCCGCAGCACCAGCACGCCGGGCTGGGTGAAGCGCTCCGGGTGCTTCTCCAGTGCCCCCCAGGCTGCCTTCTCACCGGGGACCCTGCCCATCACGTCGATCGTGGCGCGGCTCGACCGGTAGACGAGGCCGAGGATCGACCAACCGATGGCGACCAGCAGTCCGAGTAGCGGACCGGCGATGAGCACGGCGATCACAGCCACGCTGGCGGCGACGAAGTCGAGCCGCCGCGATCGACGGTAGCGCCGCATGGCCGGGATGTCGATGAGACCCCACACGGCATGAACGATGATCGCGCTGAGCACGGCCTTCGGCAGCAGGCCCAGGGCCGGGGCGAAGAACACGATCGCCAGGATGGCGAGCACCGCCGCCGCCAATCCGGCAACCTGGCTCCGCCCACCGGCGCGGTCCACCGCTGCGGTCTTCGACAGACTGCCGGCCACGGCAAGGCCACCCATGATTCCGGTCGCCAGGTTGCTGGCACCCGCGGCGAGGAGCTCCTGGTCGGTGTGGAGCCGATAGTCCCGACGCACGGCGAAGAGCCGGGCCGCGCTGAGCCCCTCCGCCAGCCCGACGAAGGCGAGCGCTGCGCCGGCTGCCGCGACGTCCAGCATCCGGTCGAGCGGCACGGACGGGATCTGGGGACGAGGCAGTCCGGCGGGAACGGTGCCGACCACCGCGACGCCGCGCTCGGCCAGGTGGAGCACCCGGGAGCCGAGCAGTCCCAGCACGAGCACCACCAAGGACCAGGGCACCTGTGGGAGCAGCCACGAGCCCACGAACAGCATCACCAGGGCGGCCACCGAGAGAGCGAGAGTGCGAGGGTCCTCGCTAAAACCCCCGATCAGCTCGAGAATGCGGCCGACGACGTCTCGCCGTCCGACCGGGATCCCGAGCAGGTTCGGCAGCTCGCCCAGGATGACGAGCAGGGTGAGTCCGAGCACGAAGCCGGTGACGATCGGCTTGGACAAGAACTCCGCGACCCAGCCGATCCGCAGCTGAGCCGCGATCAGCAGGAAGACGCCGGCCCACATCGCGGCCGCAGTGGTGAAGGCGATGGCCTGGGCCAGATCGACTGGGTGCAGCGCGACGACGAGGGAGCCCGACATCACCGAGACCGTCGAGACGGGTCCGATGACCAACTGCCGCGAGGTGCCGAAGATCGCGTAGGCGATCAGCGCCACCGGGACGGCGTAGAGCCCGAGCTGGACCGGCACGCCGGCGATCGCGGCGTAGCCGAGGGACTGCGGCACCGCCAGCGCGGCCACCACGCTGCCCGCCAGCAGGTCGGCGCGCAGCCGACTGCGATCGTACTTCGGTAGCCAGTCGAGGATCGGGGCGTACCGACGCAGGCGGGGAACGGCTCTGGCCTGGCGCGCGGAACTCACCGGATCGGTCCGTGATACTTGACCAACGCGAGCCCGGGGCCGGAGACCGGCGAGGCGAGGAGCATGATCGTGCCGGTGCCGTAGGCGTTCTTGGCGCTTCCAGTGTGGTCGAAGATCACCGCCCGGGTGCTCGTGCTCCCCTGGTCGATCGCGACGACATGGCTGCGTTGCTCGGTCGACATGCGGTGACGCTATCGCGAACTCGAAGCCGCACCTCGACCGCGGTCCGCGGGACCCTTGACGCTTCGAGCGAGGTGCGCGATGCTCGCTGACACAGCCTGAGGAGATCGAGGTGGAGGCTCCCGCTCGACAATCGGTGGCAACGCAGGTGGTGTCCGTCGTGGCAACGGTCGCCATCACTGCCTTCGGCCTATGGGTGGGTCTGGCACTCGTCGGCGCTTCCGACCAACTCGGCATCGGGGCGCTTGTCATCACGGCAGGCGCGCTGCTCGTCGTCGAACTTGCCCTGCGATCCCCACTGCGGAGGCTGGCCGCTCACGGCAGTGCGTTGATGGCTCTGGTGATCGGTCTGGTCGCTCAGGTGTTCACGGCCTGGCTCGTCGCCGTCGTCATTCTCGGGGTGCGGATCCAGGACTGGCTCCACGTGCTCGTGGTCCTCGCAACCATGGCCGTGATCACCGCGATAGGACGCTGGCTCGTCGGTGCCAGCGATGCGGCATACGTCGTCGGTCACACCCTGCGCCGGCGTCCGCGGGAACAGTCGGCGTCGGCACCGGCGCGAGGGTTGGTGGTCGTGCAGCTCGACGGGGTCTCGGCCGACGTACTGCGGCGAGCCATGGCTTCGGGCCAGGCGCCGACGATCTCGCGCTGGCTCCGCGAAGGGACGTATGTGCTGCGTGAGTGGTGGGTGCCGGTGCCCTCGACGACGCCGGCGAGTCAGGCCGCGATCCTGCACGGGGACGACTCCCAGGTCCCCGGCTTCCGGTGGTGGGATCGCGAGCTGGACCGTCTGATGGTCTCGAACCGGCCGGCCGACGCC
>JAKDLQ010000066.1 GCA_030452775.1 Micrococcales bacterium
CCCCGGCGCGACCGAACCAACCGGGATCCCACCGGAACCGATCGCTCCAGCGGACGCCCCACCGGAGCCGACCGGCCCGTCCCTCGACTCCGCCGCCATCGAGTCCTTCCTCGGCGGGCGCAACGGACAGCCGCACGACCTGCTCGGGCATCACGTGGGGCCAGGTGGTCTGACGATCACCTGCTTCCGGCCGATGGCGCGGTCCGTGGCCGCCCGCCTCGACTCCGGTGACCGGGTCGAGCTGCAGCACATCCGTGACGGCATCTGGTCGATGACCTCACCGGACTTCGGCACCACCCACGACTACCGACTACTCATCACCTATGACGACGGGATCGAGCACGAGCAGGACGACCCCTACCGCTTCGCCCCGACTCTCGGCGAGACCGACCGCTATCTGTTCAACGAGGGGCGCCACGAGCAGCTCTGGACCGTCCTCGGCTCACATGTGCGGCGCTACACCGGCCCGATGGGGGAGGTCTCGGGGGTGTCCTTCGCCGTCTGGGCGCCCCGGGCCCGTGCCGTGCACGTCATCGGAGACTTCAACGGCTGGGACCGCCGCACCCACCCGATGCGCGCCCTGGGCCAGAGTGGCGTCTGGGAGCTGTTCCTGCCCGGCGCGAGCGAGGGGATGAACTACCAGTTCGCGGTCCGCGGCGTGGACGACATCGTGCGGCTCAAGTGCGATCCGATGGCCCAGATGACGGAGGTTGCCCCGAAGCAGTCCGCCATCGTCACCAAGTCCCACTACGAGTGGCACGACGAGACGTGGCTGCACCAGCGCGCCGCCTCGACGGTCCACGACCAGCCGATGAGCATCTACGAGGTACACGTCGGCTCGTGGCGTCAGGGCCTCGGCTACGCGGGTCTCGCTGAGGAGCTGGTCGGCTACGTGCGAGACCTCGGCTACACCCACGTCGAGTTCCTCCCCGTCATGGAGCATCCCTACGTCCCTTCGTGGGGCTACCACGTGACCGGCTACTTCGCCCCAAGCTCACGCTGGGGCACGCCCGACGACTTCCGCCACCTCGTCGACCGGCTGCACCAGGCCGGCATCGGCGTCCTGCTCGACTGGGTGCCGGGCCACTTCGCCACGGATGAGTGGGCACTCGCCCGCTTCGATGGCCTGCCGTTGTACGAGCACCCGGACCGGCGACGCGGCTGGCATGCCGAGTGGGGGTCGAACATCTTCGACTACGGCCGCAACGAGGTCCGCAACTTCCTTGTCGCCAATGCGATCTACTGGCTCGAGGAGTTCCATATCGACGGCCTGCGAGTCGACGGCGTGGCCTCGATGCTGCACCTCGACTACGGACGGGGGCCGGGCGAGTGGGAGCCCAACATCCGTGGTGGCAACGAGAACCTCGAGGCGATCCGCCTCGTCCAGGAAGCCAACGCCACCGCCTACAAGCGCGTGCCCGGGATCGTCATGATCGCCGAGGAGTCCACGTCCTGGCCGGGGGTCACCGCATCGACGAGCAGGGGCGGGCTCGGCTTCGGCCTCAAGTGGAACATGGGGTGGATGAACGACTCCTTGCGCTATCTCGGGATGGACCCGATCTATCGCAGCCACCACCATGGCAAGATCACGTTCTCGCTCATGTACGCGTTCAGCGAGAACTACCTCCTGCCGATCAGCCACGACGAGGTCGTCCACGGCAAGGGCTCCCTGCTGCGCAAGTCACCTGGCTCGCGCGAACAGCAGGTAGCCACCCTGCGCGCCTTCCTCGCCTATCTGTGGTGCCACCCCGGAAAGCAGCTGCTCTTCATGGGCTGCGAGTTCGGCCAGGAGTCCGAGTGGTCGGATGGGCGCAGCCTCGACTGGTGGCTCCTCGACCAACCGTTGCATCAGCGGGCGCAGGCGATGGTGGGCGACCTCAACGCGATCTACCGAGCCCAGCCCGCCCTGTGGGAGTTGGACAGCGACCCCGCCGGCTTCGAGTGGATCAACGCCAACGACGCCGGCGGCAACACCTTCTCGTGGCTGCGCTTCGGCCGGGGCGATCACGCCACGGATGCACCCGTCATCGCGTGCGTCATGAACTTCAGCGGCGCGACGCACGAGCCCTATCGCATCGGTGTTCCCCGCGCAGGAGGATGGAAGGTCATCCTCGACACCGCCGGCTACCACCCGGGAGCACCGAGCAGTGCCGGAGTGGTCATCGAGGCGCAGCAGACGCCGACCAGCGGCCAACCGTATGCCGTTGACGTGACCGTGCCCCGGTTGTCGACCGTGTGGCTCGCCCCCGAGACGACCACACAGACGACCACAAAGACGACCACCGAGGCCGGCCCCGCACGAGCCGCCGACGCGAGCCGCCGGCATGACAGCAAGGACGTGACGACATGAGCATCCACCCCCGAGCAGGTCAGGTCGCCCACCCGAAGGACCTCGTCGACATCGATGCCCTCATCGGGGCCTACTACGACCGCCACCCGGACGCCGACAACCCCGACGAGCAGGTGGTCTTCGGCACCTCGGGACACCGCGGGTCGAGCCTACGGACGGCCTTCAACGAGGACCACATCCTCGCCACGACCCAGGCCATCTGCGAGTACCGCGCGTCCCAGGGGGTGGACGGGCCGCTGTTCATCGGACGGGACACCCACGCCCTGTCCGAGCCCGCATGGACCTCCGCCCTCGAGGTGCTCGTGGCGGGCGGTGTCGAGGTCATGGTCGACGATCGCGACTCCTACACCCCGACGCCGGCCGTCAGTCACGCCATCCTCCGAGCCAATCGCGGCAAGACTGCCGGCGCCGGCGGGCTCGCGGACGGGATCGTGGTGACACCATCGCACAACCCGCCCGCAGACGGCGGCTTCAAGTACAACCCTCCGCATGGCGGACCGGCCGACGCCGACGCAACGTCAGCCATCGCCGCGCGCGCCAACGAGCTGATCCGGGGCGGGTTGACGGGCGTACGGCGGGTCGCCACGCAGCAGGCGCGTGCGAGCTGCGCGGCATACGACTTCATGGGCACCTACGTCGATGACTTGCCCGATGTCATCGACCTGTCCCGGATCCGGGAGGCCGGCGTGCGGATCGGCGCCGACCCGCTCGGTGGCGCTTCCGTCGAGTACTGGGCGGCCATCGCCGAGCGGCACGGCCTCGCGCTGACCGTCGTCAACCCCGTCGTGGACCCGCAGTGGGCGTTCATGACGCTCGACTGGGACGGCAAGATCCGGATGGACTGCAGCTCCCCCTCTGCCATGGCCTCACTCATCGACAACAAGGACGCCTACGACATCTCCACCGGCAACGACGCCGACTCCGACCGGCACGGCATCGTTACGCCCGATGGCGCGCTGATGAATCCGAACCACTATCTCGCCGTCGCCATCCAGTATCTCTTCGGAGGCGCCCGACCAGGCTGGGGCCAGGAGACCGCGATCGGCAAGACGCTGGTGTCCTCCTCGATGATCGACCGCGTGGCCGCCGACCTCGGAAGGACGCTCCTCGAGGTGCCGGTCGGCTTCAAGTGGTTCGTCCCCGGTCTGCTCGATGGCTCGGTCGGGTTCGGGGGTGAGGAGTCGGCGGGAGCCAGTTTCGTCCGATTCGACGGCGGCGTCTGGACGACCGACAAGGACGGCATCATCCTGGCGCTGCTGGCCGCCGAGATCCTCGCCGCGACCGGCGCAACACCGAGCCAGCGCTACGCCGAGCTCACTGCTCGGCACGGCGACCCCGCCTATGCACGCATCGACGCCCCGGCCGACCGCGAGCAGAAGGCCAAGCTCGCGGCTCTCTCCGCCGCCGACGTCACCGCCTCGTCCCTTGCGGGCGAGGAGATCACGGCCAAGCTCACCAAGGCTCCCGGCAACGGCGCCAAGATCGGCGGACTCAAGGTGACGACGCGAAGCGCCTGGTTCGCCGCCCGCCCATCCGGCACCGAGGACGTCTACAAGATCTACGCCGAGTCCTTCCGAGGTGGCGAGCACCTGGCCCAGGTGCAGGCGGAGGCCAGGGAGGTCGTCAGCGCCGCTCTGGCCGGATGAGCCGGAACGGCGCCACGTCCGGCCTCGGTGCCGGTGAGCTAGCTCGGTTCCGCCTCGGGCGCGATGCGCCGCGCCAACCAGGCCAGGGCGGCGGGGTAGCGATAGTCGATGCCGCCATGACCGGCGTCGAACAACTCGAAGTGGATTCGGTCCTCGGCCAGCCCCGCGCGGGTGACCTCGCGGTGGAACGCCTCGGCGCCGATGTCGAGGAACCACTCGTCCCGGGTGCCCGCGTCGATCCATACCCCCCGCCACGACCGTACGGCCTCGGAGTGCTGCTGGACCATGCGCACCGGGTCCCACTCGAGCCAGCGCTGCCACACCGGGGGGATGAGCTGACCGGTCACCGGGTCGAAGGGCAGCATCGGCGTGCCGTCCAGGGCAGCGGAGAAGCAGGCCGAGACCCCGAGGATCATCAGCAACGCCTGGTCGGCCTCTTTCGTGAAGGCGGTGCGAGCGCGGAAGTCCTCCCACCACCGCTGGATGTCGCCGTCGTAGTCCCGGAGCAGTCGCACCGCCTTGGCGAACTCCGGCACGTAGCAGAACTCGTAGAGCGAGTCCCCGGCGTGGGTGGCCAGCGCTGCGAAGAGGTCTGGGCGCAGCATCGGCGTGATCATGGCGCCGAACCCGCCGCTCGACTTGCCGCTGATGGCGCGGTTTTCCGGGCGGGCCACGGTGCGGTAGTGGCGGTCGACGAAGGGCACGACCTCGTCACAGAGGTAGGTGTGGTATTTCCCGGTTCCCGGCGAGTCGACGAACTGGCTGCCGCCGTAGGCCGTCCAGGCATCGACATACACCACGATCGTCGGCGGCGCCTGCTCCGAGGCGAAAACAGCGTCAGCGGTCTCGACGAACGGCTGTCGGAACGGGGTGCGATTGCGCCACATGCTCAGCTGGCCGGTGTAGCCCTGGATGACGTAGACCGAGGCGTAGCGACGGCCGGCCTCGTCGTCGTAGCCCGGCGGGACGTAGACCCAGAGCGGTCGCTCGTGCGGGTCGTCCAACGGGTTGCCCCGCAGCGCCGTGCTGTCGATGACGTGCTCGTCGATCCGTCCTGCCATGTCCGCTGACCAGGGAAGCATACGAGCACGGTAGGACACCTGCCGGGCCCAGTGGCGCTAACTGCCGGCGGCTCCTTCGCTCAGCTCACTCCGACAGACAATGGATCGCGTCGCTCAGAAGAGCGCGCTCATGAGGGACTTGCGCGCCTTGACGACCCGTTCGTCCGTGACCCCGACGATCTCGAAGAGCTCGACGAGGTGCTCGCGGGCCTTGTCGCGGTCGGCATCGCTCGTCACCCGCACCGTGTCGATGAGTCGCACGAAGGCGTCCATGATGTGACCGCCGAGCAGGTCGAGGTCGGCGACGAGCAGCTGCGCGTCGACGTCGCGGGGCGCGGCTGCGGCCGCGGCACGAGCCGCAGTCGTGTCCGCCTCGGCGGTGCGCTGCATGAGGCCCACCTGCGCGAGGCCGAGCTTGGCGTCCGCGTCGGCCGGGTTCTGCGCCAGGGCCTCCTGGTAGGCGGCCGCGGCCCCCTTGAGGTCGTCCGCCTCGATCGCGTCGTAGGCCCGCTGGTGCAGTGGAGGCAGCGGCGGTTCCGTGGGCTCCTCATCGGCGTCGACAGATGCGGTGGCGGCCCCCGGAACCTGGCCGGTGACACCGTGCTGAGCGGCCAGATCGAGCACCTGGTCGATCACCGCGGCGACCTGAGCCTCCGGTTGGATGCCTTCGAAGAGCGGTACCGGCTGCCCCGCGACGAAGGCGAACGAGACGGGTACCGCCTCGACACGGAAGGCCTGCAGAACCGCGGGGTTGTGGTCGACGTCGATCGTGACGAGCTGGAAGCGCCCCGCGTAGCGCTGGGCCACGGCGGTCACCGTCGTCACGAAGTCGGCCGACTGGGCGAGCCGGGAGGACCAGAGCACCATGACGATGGGGTAGGTCGTGCTGGCCGTCACCACGTCACGGATGGAGGCGTCAGATCCTTCGATGACGTAGCCGGTAGTGGCTCCCGATGCCTCGCCCTGGCGGCCGCCTGTCCCCTGTCCAGGCGTGGCCGCAGGTCTCTTGAAGGACGACAGGTCGACGGCTCCGCGCAGGGCCGCCGCGGTGAAGGGCTGTTGGGTCATGAGATCCATCCTGCCTCAGCGGCCGGAGCCGTCGACGAGCTGGTCCGCTGCGGCCACGATCTCGGCCTTCCCTGTTTGGGGGATGACCATCGCGAGGATCTCGTTGGAGGTGAGCTTGGCCTCGGAGGTGATCGACTTGATCCCCGTCAGGGCGGTGAAGTCCTTGCCGGGCTTCAGCTTGGTCGGGCTGCGCCACGCGATCGTCTCGTCCCGCACGAGGTTGGCGAAGACGACCGCACCCTTGTCGCCTCCCAGCCGGAAGCCACCGAGCACACCCCCGGGGGTGTGCGTCTGGGTGTAGACGGCGACCGATCCGAGGGCCTTGGCCTGATCCTTGGCAGCCTTGCGCAACTGCTCGCTCCACGCATCCGGGTCGAGCAGGTCGCTCGGCTCGGGATCGGGATACTTCACCGATCCGGCGAACGCCGTGACGACCTCGTCCGGTGTCGCGGCCAGCCCTGAGCCATCCCCTAGCGGCGCCGAGCCCTCATCGACCGGAGCGAGCGCCTCGATCGTCGCGCCCGGGAGCAGCGGCGTCACCGCGGCAGCCTTGAAGTCCTCTCCGGCCTGCTCCGACACGAGCAGGACGAGGACCGCTGCCTTCGACTGTTTGAGGGTCGTCTTCGCGAGGATCTGGTGCGGCCACTGCTGACCACGGGAGATGGCAAGGACCTCGATGCCCTCGGTGGAGAGCTGTTTGGCTGCCCTCTCCTTGGCAGTGTGGCCAGGCGCGACCTTGGCCCAGGCGTTCGCCGACTCCAGAGCCGGCCCGACATAGACCTCGGCTCGCGCCTTGGCGCCGCCCTTCGTCACGTCCGAGGTCGCCTGTGCCACCTCGGTCACCACGGAGGTGGCGGTCGTGGTAGCGACGCTCGGGGCCACGGCAGGCGTCGGCGCGGAGTCCGACCCGTCGCCCCCATTCCCGGTGCAGGCGGCGAGACTGACGGCGCAGAGCAACGCGGTCAGGACGCCGTGGCGTCGGGTGGAGGGACGGTGCATGAGGAGGCCTTTCGGTGCACGGTGGGATGGCCGGGCGGACCGAGCCAGGCTCCACGATACGCAGCACCTACCCTGCGGGATCAAATCGGCGCAGCCCCAGCCGCCGGTGACCCACCACCATCCGGCGACGTGCCGCGGCGGACCATGCGGATCTCGGGCGTCCTGGACCACGAACCTCACGCCAGACCTGGATGTGAACCCGGGCCGAGCTCGTCACAGTCCCCGATCGCGAGCGGGGCGATCCGCCATGGGGAGTCAGCGCTCAGCCTGCGCATGGATCGCAGCCTCGAGGCGCTCGAGCTTCCCATCGAGCTCCCCGCTCCGACCGGGACGGATGTCCGCCTTGAGGACGAGCGCCACGCGCGGCGCGGACTCGGCGAGCGTGTCGCAGCACCGTTTGACGAGCGCCATGCATTCGTCCCACTCCCCCTCGATCGTCGTGAACATCGCGTCGGTGCGGTGCGGCAGGCCGGAGTCGCGCACGATCTGGATGGCGCGGGCCACGGCGTCACCGACGGAGCCGGTCTCGTCGGCAGCTACGGACGGGGCTACGGAGAAGGCGATCAGCATTCCTCTACCGTAACCATCCGAGCAAACCATCCGAGCAAACCACCCGAGCAGACCGATGATGCCCATCCGTGGACGGCGGCGCCGGCATGCCCGCGGCACAACGGATCACGCCCGTATGCCGCTGCGTTCAGCGGTCGATATGCGAGATGAGAAGGTCGGCGGCGGCATACGGGTCGAGTGAGCCGTCGGCGACCCGCGAGGAGAGGCCGTCGACCCCGGTGTGCCCACCTACCTGGGACAGGCGCGAGCGCAGGGTGGCCAGGGCGATCCACTCGATCTCATCGGCGGCCCGACGCTCACGGCGCCGTCGCAGCTCACCGGTCGACGTGATGAAGGTCCGGTGCCGGTCGAGCGCGTCCATCACCGCATCGATACCATCGGCCTGCACGGCAACGGTCTTGAGGACCGGAGGTCGCCAGAGCCCGGGGGCGGTCCGGTCGGCGAGCGAGATCATGTGCCTCAGGTCGTGCACGGTCGCATCGGCCCCGTCCCGGTCGGCCTTGTTGACGACGAAGACGTCCCCGATCTCGAGGATGCCGGCCTTGGCCGCCTGGATCCCATCGCCCATGCCGGGCGCGAGCAGCACCACCGAGGTGTCCGCGAGCCCGGCCACCTCGACCTCGCTCTGCCCGACCCCGACGGTCTCGACGAGGACGACGTCGCACCCGGCCGCGTCGAGCACCCGGATCGCCTGCGGCGTCGCCCAGGACAGGCCCCCGAGGTGACCACGGGAGGCCATCGACCGGATGAAGACACCCGGGTCGGTCGAGTGCTCGGACATCCGGATCCGGTCCCCGAGCAGCGCCCCACCCGAGAACGGCGAGGACGGGTCGATCGCCAGCACCCCGATCCGCGACCCACGTGCCCGGAAGGCGCGCACGAGGGCCGTCGTCGAGGTGGACTTGCCCACGCCGGGAGCCCCGGTGAGCCCGATGACCCACGCCTCACCGGTGTGCGGAGCGAGCGCAGCCATCACCTCACGCAGGGCCGGGTGCGCGTCCTCGACGAGCGAAACGAGCCGGCCCACGGCCCGCGCAGACCCCGCCCTGGCCGACTCGACCAGGGCGGGGACGTCGATGACACGCGGTGAACTCACCTCTGTGGCAAGCGGTTCCAGGCCTCAGGCGCTCTGGGGGACTCGGACGATGAGGGCATCGCCCTGGCCGCCACCGCCACAGAGTGCAGCAGCCCCGACACCACCGCCCCGGCGGCCGAGCTCGAGCGCGAGGTGCAGGGCGAGGCGGGCGCCGGACATGCCGATCGGGTGACCGACCGCGATCGCCCCGCCGTTGACATTGACCTTGTCCAGATCGAGTCCAAGCTCCTTGGTCGAGGCGAGGCCGACCGCGGCGAAGGCCTCGTTGATCTCGACGAGGTCGAGATCGACCGGGCTGATGCCTTCACGCTCACAGGCTCGGGCGATGGCCCGGGCCGGCTGTTGCTGCAGGCTCGAGTCGGGGCCGCTGACGACGCCGTGCGCACCGATCTCGGCGATGTATCCGAGACCGAGCTCGTCCGCCTTGGCCTTGCTCATGACGACGACCGCGGCCGCACCGTCGGAGATCTGTGAGGCGGAACCGGCCGTGATCGTGCCGTCCTTGGAGAACGCGGGACGCAGCCTGGCAAGTGACGCGGTCGTGGTGTCGGCGCGGATGCCCTCGTCGCTCTTGAACTCGATCGGGTCGCCCTTGCGCTGCTTGATCGAGACGGGGACGACCTCGTCCTCGAAGAGACCGTCCTTCCACGCCTTGGCCGCGAGCTGGTGCGAGCGGGCTGCGAACTCGTCCTGCTCCTCGCGAGTGAACTCCTGCTCGCCGGTGTTGGCGGAGTCGGTGAGCAGCCCCATGGCCTGGTCGGTGAAGGCGTCCCAGAGCCCGTCGAAGGCCATGTGGTCGCGGACCGTCACGTCGCCGTACTTGTAGCCCGAGCGCGACTTCTCCAGGAGGTGCGGCGCGTTGGTCATCGACTCCTGCCCGCCGGCGACGACGATCTCGAACTCCCCGGCCCGGATCAGCTGGTCGGCGAGCGCGATGGCATCGAGCCCGGACAGGCACACCTTGTTGATCGTCAGCGCGGGCACCGACATCGGGATCCCGGCGGCGGCGGCGGCCTGACGGGCGGGGATCTGCCCGGCGCCGGCGGTGAGGACCTGTCCCATGATGACGTAGTCGACCTGGTCGGGGCTCACCCCGGACTTCTCGAGGGCTCCCTTGATGGCGATCCCGCCGAGGTCCGCTCCGGAAAAGTCCTTGAGCGAACCGAGCAGCCGACCCATCGGGGTGCGGGCTCCGGCGACGATCACGGATACAGGACGATCTGTCATGGCTTTGCCTCTCCAACGTCATCGGTGATGTCCTTCTCACTGTAGCCGCGCCGCCGCACGACCCTGCGCCGCGGATGACCCAGCCCACAGGCGCGAGATGGCACAGCGGCATACGAAGGGTGTCGTATGCCGCTGTGCCGCTGTCGCGAGCGCGTGGCCACCGTCACCCGGGCCGGGGCTGTGGCACGAGGGCCTCGTCCGTAGGCTCGGGGTATGACCGAGGCGCTCTTCACCCACATCGACCACGTCGGCATCGCCGTCCCCGACCTCGACGCGGCCATCGCGTTCTACGAGGAGAAGTACGGCATGACCATGCTGCACGAGGAGCAGAACGAGGAGCAGGGCGTCCGTGAGGCGATGATGGGAGTCGGCGACTCCGGGTCCTGCATCCAGCTGCTCGCGCCGCTCTCTGCTGAGTCGACGATCGCGAAGTTCCTCGACCGCAGCGGCCCGGGCATCCAGCAGCTCGCCTACCGCGTCGCCGACATCGACGCCGTCTGCGCGACACTGCGCGAACGCGGCCTACGCCTGCTCTATGACGCGCCCAGGCGCGGCACCTCGGACAGCCGGGTCAACTTCATCCACCCCAAGGATGCCGGCGGCGTCCTCGTCGAGCTCGTCGAGCCGGCCGCCGCCTCGACCCACTGAGAACCGGCCGCCGCCTCGACCCACTGACAACTCGAGTGGCCTCGTCGTCCA
>JAKDLQ010000067.1 GCA_030452775.1 Micrococcales bacterium
CCCCGGGCCACCCCGAGGTCCACGACACGAGAGGCATCGAGATCACGACGGGCCCGGTCACGACGATGAGGATCTCCCCGACGAGGTTCGCGAGCAGGATCGGGACGACCCACGAGGGCCGCGCGGCAGGTACCCTCGCCCGGTCGAGGACACGCGCGAGTCGGCTCACCGAGGGGCGAGCTGGGGTGGAGACGCGCGTCGACACACTACGAGGGTATGCCGCTCACTGCCGGTCACGTCCATCACCCGGCGCGCCCGGGCGTCTACGGACCTCCCGGCGTCAGTCGGACCAGCGGAACAACCTGACGGCCAACGCCGAACAGACGATCGCCCACGCGAGGACGACGAGAAGTGCCGTGCCGTTCAGCGACCCGTCGACGAGGGCCGAGCGCAGCCCGTCGGCGAGGCCCGCCGATGGCAGGAGCCCGGCGGCGGTTCCGGCCGGGTCGGGGAACTGGGTGCGCGGCACGATGACGCCGCCCGCGGCGAGCAGGACGATCCACAGCAGGTTGGCCAGCGCGAGGACCGCTTCGGCACGCAGCGTCCCCGCGAGGAGCAGGGCGAGTGACACGAAAGCCCACGTGCCGACGAGGACGAAGAGAACGGCATACGGGATGCCGGTGAGCTCCGGGCGCCATCCGAGCGCGAGCCCCAGCCCGCCGAGGACGACGATCTGGATCGCCTCGATGACGAGAGTCGCGACGACCTTGGCCGCGACGAGACCCCCCCGACCCAGCGGGGTGACGCCGAGGTAGCGCAGCACGGCGTATCGGCGATCGAAGGCGGTCGCGATGGCCTGCGAGGTGAAGGCAGCCGACAGGACGCACAGGGCGAGCACTCCCGGGACAGCCACGTCGATGCGCCGCCCGGGCCCCAGTGAGGGCGCACTCGAGACGTAGAGGCCGACGAGCACCATGGCCGGCAGGATGAGCGACACGAGGAGTTGTTCACCGTTGCGCAACAGCGTGCTCACCTCGAAGCGGGTCTGGGCGAGGACCCGCGTGACCGGAGGTGCCGCCAGGACCGACGTCGTCATGCGCGGCCCTTCCGGGTGAGGCCGAAGTAGACCGTCTCGAGGTCACGTCCCGCGGTGACGTCGGCGAGCGATCCCTCCGCGACGGTCTTGCCCGCGTTCATGATGACGAGATGGTCAGCGAGCCGCTCGGCCTCGTCGAACGAATGCGTCGTCACGACGATCGACGCCCCGGCGTCACGCAGGTCACGGATGAGGTCCCACACGTCGAGGCGACCATGTGGGTCCAGGCCCGCGGCGGGCTCGTCGAGGAAGAGCAGCTCGGGTCGGCCCAGGAGTGCCGCGGCGAGGGCGAGGCGCTGCTTCTGGCCGCCGGAGAGGCGCCGGACCGTCGTGCCAGCGAAGTCGAGAACGCCCAGACGCCCGGCGGTCTCCGTGACGTCGGCGGGCTCGGCGTAGAGGCGTGCGAGGTGCTCGAGGAGACGGATCGGCTTGGTGCCGTTGGGCAGGCCGCCGGCCTGGAGCATGACCCCGACCCGAGCGCGATGATCCGGCCCCGCCGCGGCCGGGTCCGCGCCGAGCACCTCGACCCTCCCTGCATCGGGGCGCTGGAGGCCGACCGCGCACTCGATCGCGGTCGTCTTGCCCGCACCGTTGGGCCCGAGCACCGCGGTCACGGCGCCGAGCGGTGCCTGCCAGGTGAGGGTGTCGAGCGCCGCGACGGAGCCGAAACTCCGACGCAGTCCGATCAGTGTTACGGCGGCGCTCATGGCTGATGAGTCTAGGCGCGGGCAGAGCGATGACCGGGGCGCCCCCACGGTCCTGGCCCTCCGCCTGACATCGCCCAGCCGCCACCATCTGGAGCCCCACTCGTGAGGATCGACCCAGCAGCCAGACCGTTCACCGCGCTCACTGCCCTGCCGACGGCGGTCGCGGCGCTGGCACGGGCCCCGCGGACCACGCTGGGGCTCGGGCTGCTCACGGCCGGGGTGACGCTGTTCTTCCGCGATCCGGACCGGGCACCCGACGCGGTCCCCATCGCCGACCCTGACATGGTCCTGGCACCCGCCGACGGCAGGATCGTGCACGCCGGTCCCGCTCAGGCGGACGTGGCTCCCGCGGGGCAGTGGCAGCAGGTGAGCATCTTCCTCTCGCTCCTCGACGTCCACATCAACCGCTCTCCGTACGGCGGCAGGGTCGTCGGGGTGACCCATCAGCCGGGGCGCTTCCTCGCGGCCTACCGTGCCGCCAGCGCCACGATGAACGAACGCTCCGAAATCACCGTGGAGCGGGTCGTGGGCGAGGCGGTGCGCACCGTCATCTACCGTCAGATCGTCGGGCAGCTCGCCCGCCGCATCGTCACGCGGATACGGCCCGGCGACGAGGTCGGCACGGGGGAGCGGATCGGGCTGATGACGTTCGGATCCCGGATGGATGTCTTCCTGCCGCCTGCGGTGCGGCTCGAGGCGAGCACAGGGAGCCGCGCCGTCGGCGGGCAGACCGTGCTGGGCCGCTTCCCGGCAGCGGGGGAGCGGTGATGTCGGTGTCGCACCAGTCGCGCCGCCGCCCGGGACGGGCTCGCCGCGGCTGGCGACTGGTCTCCGCCACCGGAGCGCGCGTCGTCTCGTTGCGGCGGCTCGACCCCCGCACCCGCGCCCGAGTGATGATGCCGAGCCTCTTCACGCTGGGCAACATGCTGTGTGGCTTCGCGGCCGTCCTTGTCTCCTTCCAGGCCGAGTTCCGGCTCGCCGCCGTGCTCATCGCACTAGCGATCGTGCTGGATATCGCAGATGGCGCGGTGGCCCGAGCCGTCGGGGCGATCACGCCGTTCGGCCTGCAGTTCGACTCGCTCGCCGACCTCATTTCCTTCGGCATCGCCCCGGCCGTGCTCGTCTACACGTGGGCGCTGCCCGCCTACCCGTCCTGGGCGTGGGCCGGAGCGATGTTCTGGCGGGCCTGCGCGGCCTATCGCCTCGCCCGGTTCAACGTGACGATCGATCCGATGGCCGACAAGCGCTACTTCATCGGGCTCCCGAGCCCGGGCGCGGCAAGCGTCGTCATCGCCACGGTCTTCGCCATCGAGGGCCCGTTGCACGGCTGGGCGCCGATCCTTCCCGTGATCGCCGGCGTCCTCCCGGCCGTGCTCATGGCTACATCGTTTCGCTTTCGCTCGTTCCGCTCCCTCATCAGCGGCGAGAAGCCGGCGGTTACCGCCGGGGTGGTCCTGCTGCTGGCCCTCGGTCTGGTGCTCGCCCCGGGATGGACCGGGATCGCCTTCGCCTACGGCTACGTGCTCACCTGCCCGCTCGGGTGGCTGTCGGCCGGGCTGCGCCGACGCTGGTTCGGGCCCGAGTCCGTCGCGCCTCCCCGCACCAGGCTCCCATCCGTCTTCCTGCCGATCAGCGATCCCGACGAGCCTGAGGAAGCCGGGGAGACCGAGAACGACGATGCCGGGAATACGCGTGCTGAGGGGGATGGGCGCGACGTCGGCGGCGACCGAGGCCGGGAGACCGGCTCGGGGTAGGCCCACCAACTCGCGCAGGAGGCGACCGCGCCGTTCGTCCCGGAGGACGGTCACATCCGGCTGCCCACCGAGCCCGGGCTGGGCGTCGATGTCCTGCTCGACGTTCTCGATGAGCCGGCGATTCCGGCGCCACCATCACCTTCTCGGTCCGCGAACCCGGCCCGCAAAATGGGGCGTCTCTTAAGCGCGACAGGCGAGGACGCCGCTGCTACTCTTGCCGCCACCTGGCCTCCGAAGGAGAAGACATGGCATCAGTGCGCGAGCAGGTTCTGCGACGCAAGCCCGTGGCAACGCTGGAGTCCGAGACCGACCACACGGAGCTGAAACGCACCATCGGGTTGATCCCGCTGTCATCGATCGGCATCGGCGGCACCATCGGCACGGGGATCTTCTTCATCCTCGCCCAGGCCGTACCGTTCGTGGGTCCCGCGGTGATCTTCTCCTTCCTCCTGGCCGGGATCGTCGCAGGACTGACCGCGGTGTGCTACGCCGAACTGGCCGGCGCGGTGCCGGTGTCGGGCTCGTCGTACTCCTACGCCTATGCCACGCTCGGCGAGGCGACCGCGTTGGGAGTGGGAGCCTGCCTGCTGCTCGAGTGGGGGGTCGCCGGCGCGGCAGTCGCGGTGGGATGGTCCGAGTACGTCAACCAGTTCCTGCACAACCTGTTCGGCTTCCAGATCCCCGATGCGCTGTCCCACGCCCCGGAGCAGGGCGGAGTCTTCAACCTGCCCGCGGTCGTGCTCATCGTCATGTGCGCCCTGCTGCTCATCCGGGGCGCGAGTGAGTCGACGACGGCCAATGCCGTCATGGTCGTCATCAAGGTCGGGATCCTTATCATGTTCGTCGTCGTAGGCCTCCAGGGCTGGGACTCCGCCAACTTCGACGACTTCGCACCGTTCGGCTTCACCGGAGTCACCTCCGCGGCCGGCATCATCTTCTTCTCCTACATCGGCCTGGACGGTGTCGCCACCGCAGGCGAGGAGGCGATCAACCCACGGCGCAACCTGCCGCTGGCCATCCTCATCTCGCTGCTCGTCGTGACCACGCTCTACCTCGCGGTCTCGTTGATCGCCGTCGCGGCCCAGCCCATGGCGGAGTTCGAGGGCCAGGAGGCCGGGCTCAGCCAGATCCTCCAGGACGTCACCGGATCGACGTGGCCCGGCACGGTGCTAGCCGGGGGCGCCATCATCTCGATCTTCAGCGTGACCCTGGTCTCGCTCTACGGCCAGACCCGCATCCTGTTCTCGATGGCCCGCGACGGCATGATCCCCGAGCTGTTCCACAAGGTGAACCCCCGGACCCTCACCCCCGTCCACAACACCGTTGTCGTCGCGGTGGTCGTCAGCCTGCTGGCCGGGTTCATCCCGATCAACTTCCTCGCCGAGATGACGAGCATCGGCACCTTGGTGGCCTTCACCACCGTCTCGATCGGCGTCATCATCCTGCGCGTGAAGGCCCCCGACCTGCCGCGCGGCTTCAAGGTCCCGTTCTATCCGGTGACCCCGATCCTGTCGATCGCGGGCTCGCTGTGGATCATCACCAACCTGCGGGCCGCGACGATCTACGTGTTCATCGTCTGGATCGCGTTCGCCATGCTCTGGTACTTCCTATACTCGCGGCACCACTCACACCTGAATCGGCAAGAGCCCGTTGGCCCGGAAGGAGAAACCCTGATATGACGCTCATCGTCGGTTACCCGCCCAACCGGCAAGGTAGGGCGGTGCTGAACCTCGCGGTGATGCTCGCGCGCTCGGCCGGCCGCGACCTCGTCGTCTGCACCGTCGTCCCGACCTCCTGGCCCGCGGGCATTACGCGAGGGGACGCTGAGTACCAGGCCTACCGGGTGGACCTCGCCGAACGCAAACTCCAGCAGGCCCGTGAGGACGTGCCCGACGACGTCCCCGCTACCTTCACCGTAGTCAAAGCCCGGTCGGTAGCCAGCGGACTGGTCCAACTCGCCGAAGAGCACAGCGCCGCACTGATCGTGCTCGGCTCGTCCACGGCCGGGATGTTCGGGTACATCACGGTGAGCAGCGTCGCCGACCGGTTGCTGCACAGTTCTCCGTTTCCCGTTGCCCTGGCAACCCGCGGCTTCAGGTGCAGCTCGGACGAGAGAGTCACGCGGGTGACGGTCGCCTACGGCGGGTCGCAGAAGAACGACGCGCTGGTCGGCGCGGCTCTGCTGGTGGCCACCCGGGCAGGAGCGTCGATGCGGCTCGTCCCCTTCGCCGTCCAGAAACGGCCGCCGGTCACCGCCTACTTCGGTGTCGAGGCCGATGACATCCTCGAGACGTGGTCGGCGGACATGCAAGCGTCCGCTCGCAGAGTCCTGCACCACTACGCAAAGGATGCTGCGGTCCCGGATCCGCTGGAGGTCGTCGTCGGGTATGGCAACGACTGGGACGAGGCGTTCGAGAACGTCGGATGGGATGACGGCGACGTGCTGGTGGTCGGCTCGAGCAGCATCGGACCGGTGGCAAGGGTGTTCCTCGGATCCCGCGCCGCCAAGATCATCCGGCACTCCCCGGTACCGGTCGTGGTCATGCCCCGAGCTGCTCTCAAGGAGATCGACGAGGCGGACCAGCAGGACCTGGATCACACCGCGTGAGCTCTCAGGCGGCGAGCACGACACAGGCCGCGGTTGCGATGACCGGTGGTCAGGCTCTGGTCGCGGCGCTCGCCGCCCAGGGCATCGATACGGTGTTCGGTATCCCAGGGACCCACAACCTCGAGATCTATCGTCACCTCGGTGCGTCTGGAGTTCGCCACGTGGGCACCCGGCACGAGCAGGGCGCCGGGTATGCCGCCGACGGCTACGCGCGAACGACCGGCCGGGTCGGGGTCGCGCTCGTCACGACCGGACCTGCCCTGCTCAACGCCGCCGCCGCCGCGGGTCAGGCCTACTCCGACTCGGTGCCCGTGCTCGTGGTCTCGCCCGGGCTGCCGCTGCGGCATCCGGCGACGGGTAACGGGCTGCTGCACGAGACGAAGGACCAGCAGGCGGCGATGCGTGCCGTTGCCGCCGCGAGCCTTCGCCCGACGAGCGTCGCGGAGGTCCCGATCGCCGTAGCCCAGGCCTTCGCGATCATGACCAACGCTCGGCCCCGCCCGGTGCACCTCGAGGTGCCGCTCGACGTGCTCGCTGAGACCGCTGATGTCCAGATCCCCCCGCCCGTGGCGCGGACCACCCTCACCGCCGACCCGGCGGCCCTCGCGGCAGCCGCCCGCCGGCTGGGCACCGCCTCGCGGCCGGTCATCCTTGCCGGCGGGGGCGCGAATCACGCCGCCAAGGAGCTGCGCGCTCTCGCCGAACGGCTGGGTGCACCGGTGGTCACCACGACGAACGGCAAGGGTGTCCTCCCCGAGGATCACGAGCTGGCCCTTGGCGCGGGCATCCACCTGCCGACGGTACGCGACCTCGTCGAGGCCGCCGACGTCGTGCTCGCGGTCGGCACCGAGCTGGCGCCGGCCGATCTGTGGTACGGACCGCTCCCGCTCGGTGACCGGCTCATCCGGGTGGACATCGACCCGGTCGGGCTCGTGACCAACGCTGCTCCCGCGATCGGGCTCGTCGGTGATGCCGCGCGGAGCCTGGCCGACCTGCTGAACGGCATACCTGCGGACACCGGGCGCGCGAGCATCGCGGATATCGCCACGTGGCGCGACCGAAAGTCCGCGGACGCCCAGAAGGAGGGGGCGGAATGGCTGCCGTTCGTGCAGGCACTCGCGGCCGCGCTGCCCCGTGACGTCGTGCTCGGCACCGACAATGCGATGGTCTGCTACCTCGGCATGCAAACCAACCTGCCGACCTATCTGCCGTGGTCGTTCCTGTTCCCGACCGGCTACGGCACCCTGGGCTATGGCCTCCCGGCCGCGATCGGAGCCAAGGTCGGCAACCCCGACCGGCCCGTCGTCGCCGTGCTCGGTGACGGCGGAGTGATGTTCACCGTCGCGGAGCTCGCAACGGCAGTCGAACTCCGGCTGGCCCTACCGGTCGTCGTGGTGGACAACTCTGGTTACGGCGAGATCCGCAACGAGATGCTCGATCGCGGCGACCCGATCCACGCAGTCACGTTCCCGGCGCCCGACTTCGCCCAGCTCGGCCGCAGTCTCGGATGTCTGGGTGTCAGCCTCGATGACCCCGGCGACCTGACGACAGCGGTGACCGACGCGTTTGCCGCCGAAGCGCCCACCGTCATCCACCTCCGGCATCACGACGTGGCGGCGAAAGACGCGACAGGAGGCCCGTCATGAGCTCGTTGCTCGAGATCACGTGGACCGACCCCGTCTCCTCCCGGAAGGGCTACGTCGTCCTCGACACTCTTATCCGCGGGCTCGCGTCCGGAGGGCTGCGGCTGCGCGAGGGCTGCAGCCTCGATGAGGTGCGCGGCCTCGCGCAAGGCATGACGCGCAAGGAGGCGCTGGTCTACGACCCTGCCGACTCCTACCTGCCCCTCGGAGGCGGCAAGGGCGGTATCGACATCGACCCGGGCGATCCCGAGGCGCGCGAGGTGCTGGGGCGCTTCCTCGCGGCACTCCTGCCGGTCCTGCGCTCCCAGTGGAGCACCGGTGAGGACTTCGGCCTCCGCCAGGACACCCTCGACGAGGTCGCGGCAGAGCTCGGTCTCCCCTCCACCGTCGAAGCCGTCTTCGCCACGCTCGACGACGCTCCCGCGGCTCGGGCCCGTCTCGCCGAGGCCTTCGCGACCATGGTCGATGGCATCTCCCTCGGCGATCTGGTCGGTGGGTACGGCGTCGCGCGGGCCGCGCTGGTGACCGCCGAGCGACTCGGCATCGCCGCGACTCAGCCCTCGGCCGTCGTCCAGGGCTTCGGCTCGATCGGCGGCGCCGCCGCTCGCTACCTAGCCCGTGGTGGTGCCAAGGTCGTCGCGATCGCCGACCGGCAGGGGCTGGTCCGCAACGACGACGGGCTCGATGTGGAGGGGCTGCTCGCGTCACGGGACGGGTCTGGCGTCATCGACCGGTCGGTGCTTCGCGACGGGGATGCGACGGCAGATCGGGACAGCTGGCTCGACGTCCCGTGTGACCTGCTCGTGCCGGCGGCGATGTCCTACGTCATCACGGCCGGTGACTCTGGACGCGTGCAGGCACGGGCGGTCATCGAGGGAGCCAACATGCCGACCGTGCCGGACGCGGAGACGGACCTGTCGCGTCGCGGCATCCCGGTCGTCCCAGACTTTCTCGCCAACGTCATGACGAACGCGTGGTGGTGGTGGGTGGTCTTCGGGGACATCGCACCGACCGCGGAGTCGTCGTTCGCCAAGATCGACACCGTGATGCGACGGTTGATGGGCACCGTGGCCGACGAGGCCGAGGCCTCGGGCCGAACCCTGCGAGAATGCGCTCTCGAGCTGGCGGCACGCAACGCGACGGCGCTGGCCGAACGGGTCGGCGTCACCGGCTGAGGCCCGGCTGCCCGCGGCATGCAGAGCCCGCGCTGGGCGGCACCGCGGTCACGCCGAGGCTCGCGCCTGGGGCCATGGTTAGGACCCCCTTACTAGCGTCTGGCAGGCAATTAGGACACAGTGGTGTTGTGTTTTCCCCAGAGCAGGTGACCGGCGAGCCGCGAGAGGGCGCGGCCGTGGCGTCTCTCGAGTCGCGCACCCGCTCCAGGGTGCTGCAGACCGTATCGGTCGACGGGCCGATCACGGCCGCCGAGCTGGGCCGGCAGCTGGAGCTGACTCCGGCAGCTGTCCGCCGTCACCTCGACGCGCTCGTTGAGCAGGGGGTCATCGTGGAGCACGAGCCCACCGCGGCTCCACGAGGCCGTGGCCGGCCCGCACGTGCCTTCGTCGTGTCCGAGGCGGGCCACCAGGCGCTCGAGGCCGACTACGACGTCCTCGCGGTCGAGGCGCTGCGCTTCCTGCACGAGACCGTGGGACCAGATGCCGTGGCGACGTTCGCCCGTCAGCGCGCCGGCGCCCTCGAGGAGCGGTATGCCGCCATGCTCACCGAGGCCGGTGACGACCCGGCCGCGCGGGCCGACCTTCTCGTCGAGGCGTTGAGCGCCGACGGTTTCGCTGCGACGGCACGCCCGGTCGGCGTCGGCGGGAGCGTCGGTGAGCTGGCCGGGGTCCAGCTGTGCCAGGGCCACTGCCCCGTCCAGCACGTCGCGGCTCAGTTCCCGGCCTTCTGCGACGCCGAGACCGACGCGTTCTCGCGCCTGCTCGGTGTGCACGTCCAGCGGCTCGCCACGCTCGCGGGCGGCGACCATGTCTGCACGACCTTCGTCCCGACCAGTGGACTCGTGCGGAAGCCCGAGGCACCGGCGGGCGTTGACCCTGGTGTACCGCACGACCGACCACACGACCGCACGCACCAACACAGCTAGGGAAGGGTCCTCTCCATGAGCACCAACATCGAGGAGCGCAACCCGGGTCTCAAGGACCTGGGACGCTACGAGTACGGCTGGGCCGACAGCGATCTCGCGGGCGCCACGGCCAAACGCGGTCTCAACGAAGACGTCGTGCGGGACATCTCGGCCCGCAAGGACGAGCCCGCGTGGATGACCAAGCTGCGGCTCAAGAGCCTGTCGCTCTTCGGGAAGAAGCCGATGCCCACGTGGGGCTCGGACCTCACCGGCATCGACTTCCAGAACATCAAGTACTTCGTCAAGTCCACCGAGAAGCAGGCGACCACGTGGGACGAGCTGCCCGATGACATCAAGAACACCTATGACCGTCTCGGCATCCCCGAGGCGGAGAAGCAGCGGCTCGTCTCCGGCGTGGCCGCCCAGTACGAGTCCGAGGTCGTCTATCACCAGATCCGTGAGGATCTCGAGGAGCAGGGCGTCATCTTCCTCGACACCGACAGTGGACTGCGTGAGCACGAGGACCTCTTCCGCGAGCACTTCGCGACGGTGATCCCGGCCGGCGACAACAAGTTCGCCTCGCTCAACACGGCCGTGTGGTCCGGAGGCTCCTTCATCTACGTCCCGCCCGGTGTCCACGTCGACATCCCGCTGCAGGCCTACTTCCGGATCAACACCGAGAACATGGGCCAGTTCGAGCGGAC
>JAKDLQ010000068.1 GCA_030452775.1 Micrococcales bacterium
GCGGGAGACTGAGGAGGCACGGTGGGGACGGTCTCGCGGGCCGGGCTCGGCGGCATACGGGCTGGGCTCGGCGGCATCCGGGCTGGGCTCGGCGGCTGCGGCACCGCGGGGTCGAGAGCTACGCCCGATGACTCCATGCCCCACCCCGCAATGGCCGGTCGTCCGGCGGGCGAGCTGGATCCGAGGCCGAGTAGTGCGGAGCGCAGCGCCTGCGGCACGTCGGTGTCGGTGCGCAGTGAGGCGACGATTCGTCGCTCCTGGTCGGCTGCCGCCCGACACGACACGCAATACACGAGGTGCCGGTCGAAGCATCGAAGCACCGGCTCGGGAAGCGTCCGGTCGACGTAGGCGCGGACCTGGCCGCGCAGGTGTGGGGTCACTGGGACCCCGCTGGCACCCGACGGCCCGGCAGATGCAGACCGCGGTGGGACGGGCGGACCGTCGCGGTCTCGGGGGCTCGATGCGCGAGCGCTTCACGCAGTTGCGCACGGCCTCGGTGGATGCGCGAGCGAACCGTCCCGAGCTTGATGCCCAGCGTCGCGCTGATCTCCTCGTAGGACAGCCCCTCGATGTCACAGAGCACGACCGCCGCCCGGAAGTCCGGCGTCAGCGCGTCGAGGGCCCGCTGCACATCGTCGTCGAAGTGGCTGTCGTGGTAGGTCTGCTCCGGCCCCTTCTCGGCACTCGCGAGTCGGCCTACGGCGTCGTCGGGCAACGCGTCGAAACGGATCCGTTGCTTGCGGCGCATCTTGTCGAGGAAGACGTTGGTCGTGATCCGGTGCAGCCATCCCTCGAAGGTGCCCGGCGTGTACGAGTTGAGGGAACGAAAGACGCGGATGAACACGTCGTGGGTCAGGTCCTCGGCGTCGTGCGGGTTGCCGGTGAGCCGATAGGCGAGGCGGTAGACGCGCGCGGAATGCTGCTCGACGACCTCCTCCCACGTCGGGGGAGTCCACGGGGCATCGCCAGTGGGCGCCGCGGAACTCGTCGTCCTCGTCGCGGCGGCACCACTCGTGCTGGGGTCGGTCACAGTCGTCACGCGCTCAGTTCACCTTTCGTGGGCGTGTCACATTCACCAGAACGCCCTCTGGCCGGATTTCGTTCCCCCAGTATCTCCTCGCGTGCGTGTTCGCAGGCTGTCGCCTACCTGTCGATTCGCTGTGAAGCTCGCCGAACCGGATTGTTCCGGACAGTAGGGTTGCCACATGAGTTCTCAGAAGGTGGCCGCATGGGCCTACGCGGAGGAGTTCGTCGAGGCCGGCGAGCACATCGAGGCTGCTGCCGCACGAGGTGAACAGCTCGGAGCCACCCCTGTCGGCAATGGCTGCGGCGCCCTGCTGCGGGTGCTTGCCGCGGCGATCGGCGCCAGGGCCGTCATGGAGATCGGCACGGGCGTGGGCGTCTCGGGCTTGTGGCTGCTCGGTGGGATGCCCGCGGATGGCATCCTCACGACGATCGACGTCGACCCGGAGCACCAGCGGGCCGCCCGCGAGGCCTTCGCCGCGGCCGGAGTCCCCCATCAACGCACCCGCGTCATCGCCGGGCGCCCGCTCGAGGTGCTCCCGCGAATGACCGACGGCGCCTACGACCTGGTCATCGTGCTCGCGGACGTCGCGGACTACCCTGAGTACGTCGAGCAGGCGAGCCGTCTGCTGCGGCCCGGCGGGACGCTCGTCATGACCTGGCGTGACACCGTCTCCGACCCCGCGGCGCGCGACGGCGAGACGACAACTCTGCGCGAGGTCGCCAAAGCGGTGCGCGACCACGAGCAGTTCACGACGAGCCTGGTGCCCGTGAGCACGGGCGCGCTGGTCGCCGTGAAGCGCTGAGTTCACCTCTCGGCGCTATTTCCGTTTGCGGCGCTCTCCCCCGCCGGTCCAGGCAACCCCTCCGGTTGCCAGCAGCGGCCCCGGACCATCGGGGGGGGGGCCGCTGCCATCGTTAGACTCCGGCATTACCCGACGCCGGCGCATCCTGCGATCGCGTCGCGAAGGGCAGCGGCCTCGTCGGGCGTCATCTCGACGACGAGACGACCACCGCCTTCCAGGGGCATGCGCAGGACGATCCCACGGCCTTCCTTGACGACCTCGAGCTCTCCGTCGCCGGTCCTGGGCTTCATTGCTGCCATGGTTCCCCTCTCACAGGAAATCGGGTGCTTGGGCCTCATTATTCCGTGTCTCATCGGCGAGACCTAATCCCGGCCGTCAATCCAGAACCGATCCGCAGGTCTGGGCCCGCCGACTCTTGGACACCAACTTCCCCGGGCGGTGCCTGCTGCCTGCCGACGCGCAACGCGCGTTGTGCGAATCGCTGGCGGATCGGCGCATCGCGGGTGGAGCGGTCCACGACGCGTTGGCTGCGGCCGTGGCCCGGCATCATCGACTCCCGCTCATGACTCTTGACGAACGGGCCATGCCCACCTACCGATCGTTCGGCATCGACGTACAACTCCTCACCTCACCCATGTGAAGTTGCCTGATCAGGCGACCGTTGTGGTGTTGCGGCTGCTGGCCTACAACAGCGGACACTGGCTCGCAGGCCACCTGAACTCCGGCCTCGCCACCCTGACCGGCCTCCACTGCAACGCAGAGCCCATCAGCGGAGCTCCAGACAGTCTGGCCGCCGCACCGGCCAGACTTTCCCTCAGTGTCGGGATGGGACAGAGTGTCTGTCTATGAGCCAGCCACAGGTGAGCGCCCCATTGGACCTCGACATCGCCGACGGGATCGCCTGGGTCCGACTGGGCCGCCCAGAGTCGATGAACAGCCTCAATACCGAGCTCAAGGAGGGCCTCCTCGCCGCACTGCGAACCGCGGCCGACGACCCGACGGTGCGCTGCGTCGTGCTGACCGGGTCGGGGCGGGCCTTCTGCGTGGGCCACGACCTCAAGGAGCACGTGCAGAGGCTGGACGCTGGCGACGCGTCGCTGAGAACGACGGTCACCGAGCATTTCAATCCGATCGTCACGCTGCTCTCGACGATGGACAAGCCGGTGGTGGCCGCGCTCAATGGCGTGACAGCGGGGGCGGGTGTGAGTATGGCACTAGCCTGCGACTTCCGGATCGCCGTCGACAGCGCCGGGCTCAACACCGCCTTCGCGGGAATCGCCCTGTCCTGCGACACGGGGGCCTCATGGTGGCTGCCGCGCTTCGTCGGACCCGCCAAGGCCAAGGAGCTGCTGATGTTCCCGCGGACCATCCCGGCAGCCGAGGCGGCCGAGCTCGGGCTGCTGACCCGGGTAGTGACCGCGAGCGAGTTCGACGCGGCCGTGCGCGACTTCGCTCGAACTCTTGCTGACGGGCCGACCTTGGCTTTCGGTGCGATCAAGCGCGCCGTGACCTTCAGCGCCGGAGCCCCCCTGGCGGAGGCGCTGGCCCATGAGGCCGAGCTGGTGACGCTGACCGGCCAGACGAACGACCATCGCGTCGCCGTCGATGCCTTCCTCGCCAAGACCTCGCCGGTCTATACCGGGCATTGACCTTGCCTTGACCTTGCCTTGACGTGCCGCCCATAGGGTTGACCCCGTGACCGAGGCGATGCCCGACGAGGCGCAGCAGGCGCGACGGTGGGGGGAGACCTCGACATCGTGACGTGGATCATCCTTCTTGCCGGCCTCGTGATCATCTGCCTCGTGGTCGCCGCCATCCTCGGTCTCCTCGGCGCCGGCATGGGACCGGCGACGTCATCGCTGCACCATGAGCCGCTGACCGAGGAGCCACTCACCGACGAGGAGGTGGGCGCCATCGAGTTCGACGTCACGGCCCGCGGCTACCGGATGAGCCAGGTCGACGGCGTCATCGACCGGTTGCGCCGTGAGCTGCGGGAGAAGGATGAGGAGATCGCCGTGTTGCGCGCGGGCCCCATCGCGCAGAGCGCCGTGAACGGACCCGACGCGCCGGACGGCCAGGACGCGCCGGGGGGTCCCGAGGCTTCGGACGGGCCTGACGACGGCGGCGAATGACCGCGACTCCTCACGGCCACGGGCTGGGCACCCGGCGCTCGGTCTTCATCCTGTGGATCGTGACCCTCTATGCCGGGTGCCGCCTCGTCAGCACGACGATCCTTCTGCTCGTCATGCGTCACCAGGTCCCGAGCGGGATGACCGGAGGCGAGGGCAGTCCCGTGACCTTCTGGTCCTTCGCGGCGCTGTGGGACGGGCAGTGGTACGAGCGGATCGCCATCGACGGCTACCCCGACGTGCTGCCCACGGACGGGTCGGGCCACGTCAGCCAGAACGCCTGGGCCTTCTACCCGCTCTTTCCGATGGCGTCACGGGCGGTCATGGCGCTCACCGGAGGCAGCTTCCCGGTTGTCGGGACACTGATCGCCGTGCTCTGTGGGTTCGGGGCCGCAGTGCTCCTGGGCCTGCTCCTGCGAGAACGGATCGGTGAACCGGCGGCCTACCTCGTCGTCGTGCTCTGGGCGAGCTTTCCCGCATCCGTGTCGCTGCAGCTCGCCTACACCGAGTCGCTGGCGATGCTGCTGCTCGTCGCCTTCCTCTACGCCCTGGCGCGCGAACGATGGCTGGTCGCCACGGCCGTTGCCGTACTCGTGGGCCTGTCCAGACCGATCGGGATACCCCTCGGTCTTGTCACGCTCGTCGTGGTCATCGTGCGCTGGCGAGGTCGGGAGACCCGGCCGGTTCCTGTCCGGGAGTACGCGTCGATGGCGGCTGCGCTCGTCGGATGCGCGGTCGCTGGATTCCTGTGGCCGGCGATCATCTGGTGGCGCACCGGGGCGCCGAGCGCCTACACCGACACCATGGCAGCGTGGCGCACCTACCCCGCCGTGGAGCTCTTCGCCCCGTGGTCCGACAAGGCGAGGTACTTCCTCGGTGAGGTGTGGGGACCGATCTGGCTCGTCGTCGTGCCGATCGTCATCGTGGCCATGGTGGCGGGTCCGTGGGCGGCCCGCCTCGGCGCGGCGCTGCGGACGTGGACCATCGCCTACCCGGCCTACCTCGCCGCGGTTCTCGACCCGTTCACGAGCATCTTCCGCTACCTCATCCCGCTCTTCCCGCTCCTCGTCGTCATCCTCGGCGCCGGCTGGGCGGATCGGCGCGGCGCCTCGTGGGGGCGGCTCCTGGTCCGCGCACTGCCGCTCCTCGTGCTGTTCGTCGTCGGACAGTACTGGTGGACCGACGAGCTCTGGCGCTTCGTCCCCCCGAGCGACTACCCGCCATAAGCGCCCGCGCCGCACCAACCCCTGGCCGTATGCCGCCGTGCTCGGCCCCACGGCCGGCCGCGGTGAGCTGCTGTGGAAGATCACCCACGTGTCAGCGTGGACACCTTTCCACGGATCAGCTCGTGCCGGCCCGGGCGATGATGCCTTCGCTCGTCGGGCCGCTGTCTGGCCAGGGTCAGGCGAGCCAGCGCCGCAGGGCCGCCTCCGCGTCGACGTACTGAGAGACTGGGCAGCGCTCATCGTCCATGTGGGCGAGGTTGGGGTCGCCCGGCCCGAAGTTCACCGCGGGAATGCCCAACGCCGAGAAGCGGGCGACATCGGTCCAGCCCTCCTTGGGCCCCACCGGGAGGCCGAGCGCGGCGACGAAGTCCCGGGCAGCCGGTAGGTGCAGGCCCGGGCGGGCCCCGTCGGCCGAGTCCCCGGGGATGCACTCGAAGCCGTCGAAGACCTGCCGGACGTGAGCCAGAGCCTGCGACGAGTCCTTGTCCGGCGCGAAGCGGTAGTTGACGGTCACGGTGCACCGGTCGGGGATGACGTTGCCCGCGATCCCGCCGTCGATGCCGACCGCCTGCAGGGCCTCGTGGTACGTGAGCGAGTCGACGACCACCGTCTGCGCCTCGTAGGCGACGAGTCTGGCCAGCACCCCGTGAGCGTCATGGATCGCGTTGTGGCCATTCCACGGCCGGGCTGAGTGCGCCGCGACGCCCGTGGTGACGACCTCGACCCGGAGGGTTCCCTTGCAGCCGCCCTCGATGGCGCCGTCGGTGGGCTCGAGGAGCACCGCGAAGTCGCCGGCGAGCAACTCGGGACGACGCGCACCGATGCGAGCCAGCCCGTTGAACTGCGCCTCGATCTCCTCGCACTCGTAGAAGAGGAACGTCAGGTCACGGGTCGGTTCGCGGACCTGCGCTGCAATCCGGAGCATCACCGCGACGCCGCCCTTCATGTCGACGGTCCCACGTCCCCACAGCTGATCCGCCACCCGCCTCGTCGGCAGGTTGGGCTCAGCCGCCAAGGGCACGGTGTCGATGTGGCCGGCGAGGACGATCCGCTCGGCACGTCCGAGAGCCGTCCGCGCGATCACCGTATCCCCGTCCCGGACGACCTCGAGATGCTCGAAGGGACGCAGCGCCGCCTCGATGGCGTCGGCGAGCGCCGCCTCGCCCCGGCTCACCGACTCGATGTCGCAGATCGAGGCGGTCAGGGTGGTGACGTCGCTCGACAGGTCGAGAACGTAGGCGGTCTCGGGAAGGGAGCTCGGCGGCATACGGCGAGCGTATCGCCCGGTACGCGAGGGCCCGTTTCGTCGAGCGCGCCATCGCACCCTACGCTGGGGTGCATGTCTGCGCAGCGAACCGCATGGGGCTTCGGGCTCGCCACCATCACCAACGGCGGGCAAGTCCTCGACACGTGGTACCCATCCCCCGCACTCGGCGCCGGTGACCAGGCAAGCGCGCCGGGCGGGCTCACCGCGCTGGAGGGGGCCGATGAGCTGCGCGCGGTGACGACGCAGGTCGTGCGCACCGAGATCGACCTCGACGCCGCGCCGGCCGATGCATCCGATGCCTACCTGCGCCTGCACCTGCTCTCGCACCGTCTCGTGGCCCCCAACACGATCAACCTCGATGGGCTGTTCGGCGCGCTGAACAACGTCGTGTGGACCAATCACGGACCGTGTGCCGTCGAGGGGTTCGAGCAGACCCGGCTGCGGCTTCGGGCCCGAGGACCGGTCCAGGTCTTCGGCGTCGACAAGTTCCCCCGGATGACCGACTACGTCGTCCCGCAGGGCGTGCGGATCGCCGACGCCGACCGGGTGCGCCTCGGCGCGCACCTGTCTGCCGGCACGACCGTCATGCACGAGGGCTTCTGCAACTTCAACGCCGGCACGCTCGGCACGTCGATGGTCGAGGGCCGGATCGTGCAGGGCGTCGTCGTCGGGGACGGGTCCGACATCGGCGGCGGCGCCTCGATCGCGGGCACCCTGTCCGGCGGCGGCACCGAGCGGGTCAGCGTCGGACAGCGTTCCCTGCTCGGCGCCAACGGCGGCATCGGGATCGCGCTCGGCGACGACTGCGTCGTCGAGGCGGGCCTCTACATCACGGCGGGCACCAAGGTGACGATGCCCGACGGAGCGGTCGTCAAGGCCAGGGACCTGTCCGGAGTCGACAACATCCTCTTCATCCGCAACAGCCAGACGGGCGCCGTGGAGGCCCGTGACCGGGTGGGCACGGGCATCACGCTCAATGCCGCACTGCACGCCAATGAGTGATGCAGGAGACCATGCCGAAGAATCCGCACGGCCCGGCTCTCGCCGAGCTGCGCCGGCAGGAGCACTCTCGCCGCCGTGGCCGTCGGGGCCGGCGGGGGCGCGCCGCCCTGCTCGTCGTCGTCCTCGCCGTGGCGGTGGCCGGGTGGCTCGGGGTGCGCCACCTCATCGATAGCATCCGGATGCCGCAGTGCACGATCACCGCCGGCGGGATGACCGAAACCTTCGACCCCGAACAGACCGGCAACGCCGCCCTCATCGCGGCGGTCTCGATGAAGCGCGGGCTGCCGCCGCGCGCCGCGACCATCGCGATCACCACCGCATACCAGGAATCGAAGATCCGCAACATCCGCTTCGGCGACCGGGACTCCCTTGGCCTCTTCCAGCAGCGCCCGAGCCAGGGATGGGGCACTCCTTCGCAGATCCTCGACCCGGTCTATGCGACGAACGCGTTCTACGACGCCCTCGTGAAGTTCAAGGGGTACGAGTCGGCAGATATCACGAAGATCGCCCAGTGGGTGCAACGCAGCGGGTTCCCCGAGGCCTACCGGGACCACGAGGGGCAGGGGCGCGTCCTTGCCTCCACCCTCACCGGTCACTCCGCCGCCGGCGTGAGCTGCCGGCTCGACGAGGCGACGACGCACGCCGCACCGGCAGATGTCGCGGCCGACTTGACCGCGCAGATGGGTGTGACGAAGGTAGTTCCCGGCGACGGCGTCCTCACCGTCACGGGTAGCGACGCGAGGCAGGCCTGGGCCATCGCCCACTGGGCGGTCGCGCGGGCCGAGACCTACGGGATCACGCGCGTGACGATCGGCAAGCGGGCCTGGGACCGCGGCTCACGCAAGACCGGATGGTCCGACGGTGCCGCGTCGCAGACGGTGACGATCAGCCTGCGCTGAGGAGCGAGCGCTCGGATGGTCAGCTCGTCGGATAGGAACGCTGCGCCGAACCCGTGTAGATCTGGCGCGGACGGCCGATCTTGGTGTCGGAGTCGGCCATCATCTCGCGCCACTGCGCGATCCAGCCCGGCAACCGGCCGATCGCGAACAGCACGGTGAACATGCGCTCGGGGAAGCCCATGGCCTTGTAGATGAGGCCCGTGTAGAAGTCGACGTTGGGATAGAGCTTGCGCTCGACGAAGTAGTCGTCTGCGAGGGCGACCTCCTCGAGCTGCTTGGCGATGTCGAGCAGCGGGTCGTTCTTGCCGAGCTTCTCGAGGATCTCGTCCGCGTACTGCTTGACGATCGCCGCGCGCGGGTCGTAGTTCTTGTAGACCCGGTGGCCGAAGCCCATGAGGCGGACGTGGTGCTCCTTGCTCTTGACCTGCGCCATGTACTCCTTGGGGTCCTGGCCACTCTCCCGGATCTGACCGAGCATCTCGAGGACGGCCTGGTTGGCACCGCCGTGCAGCGGGCCGGACAGGGCGTGGATGCCGGCCGAGACGGAGTTGAAGAGGTTGGCGTGTGCCGATCCCACGAGGCGCACCGTCGAGGTCGAGCAGTTCTGCTCGTGATCCGCGTGCAGGATGAGCAGCAGATCGAGCGCCTTGACGACGGTCTCGTCGAGCTCGTAGGGCTCGGCGGGCAGGCCGAAGATCATCCGGAGGAAGTTCTCAGGGAGGCTGAGCGAGTTGTTGGGGTAGACGAACGGCTGGCCCACGCTCTTCTTGTAGGCATAGGCGGCAATGGTCGGCAGCTTGGCCAGGAGCCGGACGGTCGAGATCTCGACCTGCTCCGGGTCGAAGGGGTCGAGGCTGTCCTGGTAGAAGGTCCCGAGCGCCGAGACCGCGGAGCTGAGGACCGGCATCGGGTGCGCGTCCCGGGGGAAGCCGTTGAAGAAGGCGCGCAGGTCCTCGTGCAGCATCGTATGCCGCCGAATCGTCGCCTCGAAGGTGCTGTACTGGTCGCTCGTGGGCAGCTCGCCGTAGATGAGCAGGTAGGCGACCTCGACGAAGTTCGAGTTGGTGGCGAGCTCGTCTATCGGGTAGCCGCGGTAGCGCAGGATCCCGGCGTCGCCGTCGATGAAGGTGATCGCGCTCTTGCATGCAGCGGTGTTGACGAAGCCTGCGTCGTAGGTGACCACTCCGGTCTCCTTGAGCAACGAGCTGACGTCCAGGCCATCGTTGCCCGCGACGGCGTCAACGCCGGGAAGCTCGATCTCCTTCTCGCCGATGTTGAGGGTTGCATCCTGGGCAGTGCTCACGGTGACCTCGTCTCCTCGGGTCCGGCAACCAGGGCCGGACGTCGTCGCACAGCGACGTTACCCCAGGGCGACCTCCGGGTGAAACCCGGTCGTGGAACGAACCACACTCGTGAGCGGCCTGTCGCGCCGCACCCTACCCGAACGGCTACCCGAGCGCGCCGCGGGCGGCATACCCCGATCGCGGCCCCGAAACCAAGGTCCATGGCCCTACCCCATGCGCGTGGCGCGCTTGCGGCGGTCAGAGGCGCGATGCGGCGGCGGCGATGCGTTCGTCGGTCGCTGTGAGGGCGATCCGCACGTGGCGACGTCCAGCCTGCCCGTAGAAGGACCCCGGTGCCACGAGGATGCCGCGCCCGGCGAAGTGAGAGACGGTCGTCCAGCAGTCCTCGTCGTGGGTGGCCCACAGGTAGAGGCCGGCCTCGGAGTGGTCGACTCGCAAGCCGGCACGCTGCACGGCACCAAGCAGCACCTCGCGGCGTCGGCGGTAGACCTCGCGCTGGGCCCCGACGTGCCGGTCGTCGCGCAGGACGGCGGCCATCACGTGCTGGACCGGGGCGGGCATCATCATTCCGGCGTGCTTGCGCACCGCGAGAATCCGCTGCACGAGCGCGCGGTCACCGGCGAGGAACGCGGCCCGGTAGCCGGCGAGATTGGACTGCTTGGACAGCGAGTAGACGGCGAGCAGCCCCTCGTGGGAGTCGCCGCAGACGTCCGGGTGCAGGATGCTCGGGGTCGCCGTCCCGACCTGCCCGTCGCGCCAGTCCAACTCGGCGTAGCACTCGTCGCTCGCGACGATGACGCCGTGCTGACGGGCCCAGGCGACGACCTTGGCAAGTTGCGGGGTGCCGAGGACCTGCCCGTTGGGGTTGCCAGG
>JAKDLQ010000069.1 GCA_030452775.1 Micrococcales bacterium
GTTCTAGGGGCTTACCGCGGCGGGCGCGCCCCGCTCCGCCCACACACGCGCGCGGCCGGCCCCCCAGTGGCGGCGGGACGGCGGCTCGCGTGTTCGGGGGCGGTGGCGCCTACACAGCCGCGGCGTAGGCGGGCTGTCGCGTCCCTACCGGAGACCGACGTCGGCACCCGGCAGCGAGAGGAGTCGGTCGGTGCTGCCGTTGCTGGTCAGGATCCAGACCCGGCCATTCGCGAAGTGCACGTCGCGGATCCGGCCGTACTTCCCCTCGAGGAAGCGCTGCGGCTCACCGGCCTTGCCCTTCGCTGTGAGCGGTACGCGCCAAACCGACTGGCCGCGCAGGGCAGCGAGGTACGCGGCGCCGTCTGGGCCGATCGCTAGGCCGCTCGGGGACATCTCGCTCGGCCGCCACTGGGCGATCGGATCGACATAGTCCGGGTTGCCTGCCTTGCCTTCGACCACCGGCCAGCCGTAGTTGCCACCGGGTTGGATGACGTTGAGCTCGTCCCACGTGTTGGCGCCGAACTCGCTCGCATACATTCGTTTGGACGCATCCCAGGCGAGTCCCTGGACGTTGCGGTGGCCGAGGCTCCAGATCCGTGAGCCACCGAAGGGGTTGCCCGGAGCCGACTTGCCGTCCGGCGTGATGCGAAGGATCTTGCCGCCGAGCGAGTCCATGCTCTGGGAGAGGCTGCCGGTGCCGCTGTCGCCGGTCGCCACATACAGGTACCCATCCGGGCCGAACGCGATCCGCCCGCCATTGTGGTTGCGTCCGTTGGGGATGCCGTCGAGGATGACCGTAGGCTTCCCGATCGAGTCGCCGCGCCACGGCACCGCAGCCACCCGGTTGTCGGACTCGGTCGTGTAGTACGCGTAGAAGACCGGGTCGACGTCGAAGTCCGGTGGGATCGCCAGTCCGAGCAGGCCGCCCTCGCCGGCCGTGCGATGGATCGGCAACGTGCCGACGACGGTCGGGCTGCCACCGGTCCCGGGCTTCGGCAGCCAGTGGACCTTGCCGGTGTTGCGCTCGCTGACGAGCGCGGAGCCGTCCGGAAGGGCCGCGATGGACCACGGGATGTCGAGGTTGTCGAGCAGGACGGTGGGTCCGGCCTGCGACGTGGTGGTGGTCCCGCTTGACGTCGGGCTGCTCATGGTCTCCGGCGACGGTGTCGTCAGCGAGCTCGGGGTCGTCGCGATGTCGGCCCTCTCGGGCGAGGGCGGTGCCGGCCACGACGAGCAGGCGGCGCTGAGCGCGAGCAGCGGTGCGACGGACGCGACCGCGAGAGCCCGGCGAAGCGATCGTGAGGTGGGCGGCATACGGCCATTGTCCCTCACGCAGGGATGGGGCTCAGAACGGGACTCGACGGGTAGCGTAGGTGAATGCGGTGAAACGGTCCCTCGCGGCGAGGTACTCGCGCTCGAGCTGATCCACCACCGTGGCCGTCGGATGGATCGAGCGGATCGTCTCCGGGCCCTGATCGGCCGCCCAGATGTCCTTCCACCGTCGGTGCGAGGCCTCGCCAGAGACATAGCTGCGCTCGGCCGGTGCGATGAGGTTGTCAGGGTCGAGGCCGTTGGCCCTGAGACTGGGAGGGAGCCATGAAGCATCGGTCCCGGTGATTCCCGCGCTGACGAGGATGTCTGCGGGGCCGTGATCGACGACCATCTGCTTGTCGTCGTTCTGAGCCATGCACTCGGTGGCGGCGAGGGACCGCCTCCCCATGTAGACGAGGTCGGCGCCGCCGGCCAGAGCTTCGGCGCGCTCGGCGGGGCGATCAGCGACGGTCACGGGGTAGCCGTCAGCGAGCCGGGTGTTGGACCGGTCGGTGACGAGGTTGGGCGTGCTCACTGCTTCGGATGCCGTCCACCGGACCGTGCCACAGCGGGCTGCCTCGGTCAACGGTGGACACGTTAGCGTTCGGCCATGGCCACTCGAGCACCTCTTGTTATCTCTGTCCCCGAGCCCGTGTATGCCGATGGGCTGGCCGATGTCGATGGCGTCGAGTCCGTGGTGTGGGACCTGCGCGCTCCGCATGAGCGGCAGGCCGAGTTCCGTCTGGTCGTGCCGCGATATATCTCCGTCCCGCCGGCCGAGCGGCTCCAGGGCCTGCCGGCTCTGGAAGTCGTCCAGCTGCTCACGGCCGGCTACGACAGCGTCCTGCCGGTCATGCCCGACGGAGTGACCCTGTGCAGCGGGGGCGGGATCCACGACGCGAGCACAGCAGAGCTGGCACTCACCCTCACGCTCGCCTCACTCCGGAGCATCCCGCAGCACGTGATGGCGCAGGCGCAGGAGTCGTGGGCTCCTCAACGGATCTGGGGAGCCCTCGCAGACAAACGAGTCCTCGTCGTCGGCTACGGACGGATCGGGCACGCGATCGTGCGCCGGTTCGCTCCCTTCGAGGTGTCCCTTACCGTCGTCGCCTCCCGCGCCCGGGCCGGAGACGACCTCGTCGAGCGAGTCCACGGGATCGACGAACTGTCCGGTCTTGTTGCCTGCGCCGATGTCCTTGTCGTCATCGTGCCGCTCACCGACTCGACCCATGGCCTCGTCGACGCCGACCTGCTCGCCCGCCTGCCCGACGACGCGCTCGTGGTCAACGTCGCGCGCGGGGCGATCATCGACACGGATGCCCTCGTCCAGGCCTGCGCCACCGGGCGGATCCGGGCGGCCATCGACGTCACCGATCCCGAGCCGTTGCCACCCGGTCACCCGCTCTGGAGGACGCCTGGGGTGCTCATCACGCCGCACGTCGGGGGAGCGACCTCGGCCATGGCGCCGCGCGCCGCCGCCTTGCTGCGTCGACAGGTCGAGGCGCTGCGCGACGGCACGCCGTTGATCAACGTCATCGAGCGCTAGCCCGGGCCGCAGCCGGCTTGCCCGGTCGGCGCGGAGAGAGGCTCGGCAAGCTCGGCGGAATACCGTCTTGCCGCCGTCGGCGTCATAGTGGACACTGTGAACATGAGCGAGACCATCGTCGCGATCGGCACGCGCAAGGGACTCTGGATCGCCCGGAGCACCGACCGGCAGGCGTGGTCCCTCGAGGGCCCGCACTTCCTCATGGGCGAGGTGGCCGCGGCCGCGATCGACACCCGCGAGAGCCGCCGGTCGGTGCTCGCGGGCGTCAAGTCGTGGCACTGGGGTCCGACCGTGCAGGCGAGCGAGGACGGCGGGCGGACGTGGACCGAGAGCGCCGAGCGGTCGGTGGCCTTCCCCACAGACACCGACACGGCGCTCGAGCGGGTCTGGCAACTGACACCTGACCCTAACGACAGCGACATCGTGTGGGCGGGGGTCGAGCCGCACGCGCTGTTCCGCAGCACCGACCGCGGCGCCACCTACGAGCTCGTCCGCGGCCTCTGGGAGCACCCACACCGTCCTGCGTGGGAGCCCGGCTTCGGTGGCGGCGCCGTGCATACGATCGTCCCAGAACCCGGCGACCCGCAACGCCTCCTCGTTGCCATGAGCGCGGGAGGCGTCTACCGCTCTGCTGATGCGGGGCGCACGTGGGCGCCGAGCAATCCTGGCATCCGCGCCTACTTCATGCCCGACAACGAGTACCCGGAGTACGGCCAGTGTGTGCACAAGGTCGCCCGCGGAGTCGACGGTGAGCTCTTCGCCCAGAACCACAAGGGGGTCTATCGCTCCGACGACGGAGGGGTCACGTGGGACTCGATCGCAGCAGGTCTGCCGACCGACTTCGGCTTCGCCATCCTCGCGCATCCCCGTCGTGCAGGAACCGTCTGGAACATCCCCGTGGCCGACGACGGTGAGCGGATCCCGCCGGGAGCGCGACTGCAGGTGCAGCGCTCCGAGGACTCCGGCCGGACGTGGCGCGAGCAGTCGAAGGGGTTACCGTCCGAGAGCTACACGTGCGTGCTGCGTGACGCGGCAGCGCTCGACACGGCCGATCCGGTCGGGCTCTATTTCGGGACACGCAACGGCGATGTCTTCGTCTCCCTCGACGAGGGAGACTTGTTTGCCCGGATCGCGACCCAGCTGCCCGACGTCCTTGTCGTGCGCGCAGCCCAACTCGACTGAGTCATAGGAGTTCGTATGCCGCTCACCTCCACCCGCGTCATCCTGCCCGGCCTCCTGCGTGACCTGGTGGGCGGCATGGCCGAGATCGAGGTCGCCGACGACACGGCCGGCCAGACGGTCGGTCAGGTCCTCGATCGCGCCTTCACGACACACCGGATCCTCGAGGGCAAGGTCCGCGACGAACGCGGCCTGATCCGCCGACACGTCAAGGTCTTCGTCAACGGCGAGGACGCGACCCGGGGTGCGGGCGCAGCGACGCCCGTGCCGGCGGGTGCGCGCATCCACATCATCAACGCCGTCTCGGGCGGCTAGCGCCCCGCATCTGCTCGTGAGGGGCTGACAACCTGCCCGAGGAAGGGCATGCTCGTCTCATGAGCAGTGCCGCGAGTGAGAAGACCCTCGTCCTCATGCGTCATGCCAAGGCCGAACAGGTCGTTGGCAAGCCCGATCACGACCGTGAGCTCTCGCCGCGTGGCCGGCGAGATGCCGCGGCGGCCGGTGCGTGGCTTCGCGAGCAGGGGCTGGTGCCTGACCTGGTCATCTGCTCCACGGCCGTGCGGACCAGGCAGACGTGGGAGGCCGCGTGCTCGGGCGGGGCCAAGGCCGAGTTCGTCGAGTTCCGCAAGAGCGTCTACACCGGCGGCGCGGGGTCGACGCTCGAGACCGTCCGTGAGGACGCCGGTGAGATGACCACCGTCCTGGTCATCGGCCACAACCCGACGATGGCCGAGCTAGCGAGCCTGCTCGCCGACGGTGACGGGTCCTCGCCGGCGCACGAGGCGCTCGCCGATGGCTTCGCCACGAGCGGCGTGGCGGTGCTGCGTTACCAGGGAGCCTGGGAGGACCTCGAGCCAGGAAGCTGCGACCTGGACCGTTTCCACGTCAGCCGAGGCTGACCGCCGGGACTCCCTCGCGCGGGGTCGCCCCCCAGCGGTGTCGAGGTAATCGGTCGCGCCGGGCCGCGAGTTCTCACCTCGATCGGGTGGGGTGCCTGCGGGTCGAGGTAATCGGTCGCGCCGGGCCGCGAGTTCTCACCTCGAATGCCGGGTGGGCGAGCGGGCGTCGTGCCCACGTATGCCGCCGGCGGCGCACTTGCGTAGGTGGTTGGAGGCCCGGCGCAGACGGCCAGGTCAATGGGATGAGACGGCGTGTCCACGCAACGGACGCCGTCCTATGCTGCTTGCATGGCTGAGACTCCCGACATCAAACCTCGTAGCCGCGACGTCACCGACGGCCTCGAGAGGGCTGCCGCACGGGGAATGCTGCGCGCTGTTGGTCTTGGCGACGACGACTGGGTCAAGCCGCAGATCGGCATCGCGAGCTCGTGGAACGAGATCACGCCGTGCAATTTGTCGCTCGACCGGCTGGCCCAGGCGGCGAAGGACGGCGTGCACGCCGGTGGGGGCTATCCGCTCGAGTTCGCGACGATCTCGGTCTCGGACGGCATCTCGATGGGCCACGAAGGAATGCACTTCTCGCTCGTCAGCCGCGAGGTCATCGCGGACTCGGTCGAGACGGTGATGAATGCGGAGCGACTCGATGGCTCAGTGCTGCTCGCCGGCTGCGACAAGTCGTTGCCGGGGATGCTCATGGCCGCTGCCCGGCTCAACCTCTCGTCCGTTTTCCTCTATGCCGGCTCGATCCTGCCCGGCATCGCCAAGCTCTCGGACGGCTCCGAGAAGGAGGTCACGATCATCGACGCCTTCGAGGCGGTCGGGGCGTGCGCGGCGGGCCGGATGTCCCGCGAGGACGTCGATGCCATCGAGCGAGCGATCTGTCCGGGGGAAGGAGCATGTGGCGGGTTCTACACGGCCAACACCATGGCCGCGGTCGCCGAGTCGATCGGCATGTCGATGCCGGGCTCGGCCGCGCCTCCGGCAACAGACCGCAGGCGCGATGGCTTCGCCCGAAAGAGCGGCGAGGCCGTCGTCGATCTGCTCCGCCAGGGAATTCGTGCTCGAGACATCATGACCAAGGGGGCGTTCGAGAACGCGATCGCCGTTGTCATGGCCTTCGGTGGGTCGACGAACGCCGTCCTGCACCTGCTCGCGATGGCCCACGAGGCCGACGTCGACCTGACGATGGACGACTTCGCGCGGATCGGAGCCACCGTGCCCCTCCTCGCCGACGTCAAGCCCTTCGGTGCCTTCGTCATGAAGGACATCGATCGCATCGGCGGTATTCCCGTCGTCATGAAGTCGCTGCTCGAGGCAGGCCTGCTTCACGGCGACTGCCTCACGGTGACCGGCAAGACCGTTGCGCAGAACCTCGAGGAGATCAACCCGCCGCATATCGACGGCAAGGTCATTCGCGACCTGGCGACTCCGATCCACAAGACCGGCGGGCTGACCATCCTCAAAGGCTCGCTCGCCCCGGAGGGCGCTGTCGTCAAGTCGGCCGGCTTCGACGAGGCGGTCTTCGAGGGCACGGCGCGGGTCTTCGACGGCGAGCGGGCCGCGATGGACGCCGTGGAGCACGGCGAGCTCAAGCCCGGCGACGTCGTGGTCATCCGCTACGAGGGGCCCAAGGGCGGGCCTGGCATGCGCGAGATGTTGGCCGTGACAGGAGCGATCAAGGGTGCCGGCCTGGGCAAGGACGTCCTGCTGCTGACGGACGGGCGCTTCTCCGGTGGCACCACCGGTCTCTGCATCGGACACGTCGCCCCTGAGGCAGTCGACGAGGGTCCTATCGCTTTCGTCCGCGAGGGCGACCGCATCCGACTCGACGTTCCGAGCGGGACACTCGACCTACTGGTCCCGGACGCCGAAATGGCGCAGCGACGCGCCAGCGGGGTGCGGCACCCGGAGCCGAGGTACACGCGCGGCGTCCTGTCGAAGTACCGCAAGCTCGTCGGGAGTGCGAGCCGGGGCGCCGTGTGCGATTGACCCCCGGATGCCGGGCGCGGGCGCTTGAGTCGCTCCATGCCTGGGGCGGCTCGCATCGGGTGAGCGGCCCGATCGAATAAGTGAGTCAGCCGCCAGGTGAGATCTCCCGGTCAGATGCTGAGACGACCGTCTCGGTGGATTGACACCGTAGGCCGAACGGAGCACGGTGTGAGGGTGGCCCATATCGTCGTACTTCCCTAGCGCGCCGACCAGCAGTAGCGGTCAGCGCGCGCCCTTCCGTCCCGCAGTGGACCGAAGGGCTTTTTCATGCGAGGGGCAGCCATCGTCGAGGGCCGGCAGCCAAATCGAAAGGACAGCGTGATCAGCGTGAGTGACACCACCAGGCAGGCGGCATCGCCCGCGGACGTGGCCTCCCTGGCCCGGCCCAGGCGGACCCCCGAGGTCCCCGAGATCCCCGAGGCCCCGGTGGTGCAGCCGGTCCTCACGGTCACCGGCGCGCAGGCCCTGGTCCTTGCCCTCGAACACATCGGGGCCGACACCGTCTTCGGCATCCCTGGTGGGGCGATCCTGCCCGCCTACGACCCGATGCTCGACTCCACCAAAGTGAGGCACATCCTCGTCCGGCACGAGCAGGGTGCGGGCCACGCGGCCGAAGGCTATGCCGCCGCGACAGGCAAGGTGGGCGTCTGCATGGCCACGTCCGGGCCGGGCGCCACGAACCTCGTCACACCGCTGGCCGACGCGCACATGGATTCCATCTCCATGGTCGCGATCACCGGCCAGGTCCCGAGTGGTGCGATCGGCTCGGACGCCTTCCAGGAGGCTGATATTCGTGGCATCACGATGCCGATCACCAAACACAGTTATCTCGTGACGGATCCGGGCAAGATCGCCCAGGCGATCGCCGAAGCCTTCCACATCGCCAGCACCGGCCGCCCCGGACCCGTCCTCGTCGACATCAGCAAGGACGCCCTAGCGGCCAGCACGACCTTCACGTGGCCGCCACAGATGGACCTGCCAGGCTACCGGCCGGTGACCCACCCGCACGGCAAACAGATCCGCGAGGCAGCCCGGCTCATGGCGGCGGCCGCGCGCCCGGTCTTCTACGTGGGCGGCGGGGTGGTCCGTGGCCGGGCCAGCGAGGAGCTGCGCGAACTGGTCGAGCTGACGCAGATCCCGGTCGTCACCACGCTCATGGCACGTGGGACCGTCCCGGACAGCAACCCGCTCAACCTCGGTATGCCGGGGATGCACGGCACCGTTGCGGCAGTCACCGGCCTGCAGAAGTCGGATCTCATCATCGCGCTCGGGGCCCGGTTCGATGACCGGGTGACCGGCCAGCTCGCATCCTTCGCGCCGGGCGCCAAGGTGATTCATGCCGACATCGATCCGGCAGAGATCTCCAAGAACCGCACTGCGGACGTCCCCATCGTCGGCGACGTGCGCGAGGTCATCCGTGACCTGACCGCGCACATCCGCGCCCAGCCACGGTCCGACGACGGGGTGCGGCCAGGTGCCTGGGACTTCGCGGCGTGGCGCGAGCGGGTCGCCGGGTGGAAGTCCGAGTTCCCGCTCGGATACACCGACAGCGAGGACGGCACGCTCTCGCCGCAGTACGTCATCGAGCGCATCGGGGCGCTCTCCGGGCCGGACGCGACCTACGTCGCAGGCGTTGGCCAGCACCAGATGTGGGCCGCCCAGTTCGTCCAGTACGAGCGACCCAACGCCTGGCTCAACTCCGGTGGGCTCGGGACGATGGGGTATGCCGTCCCGGCGGCCATGGGCGCGCAGGTGGCAGAGCCTGGACGGACAGTGTGGGCCATCGACGGCGACGGGTGCTTCCAGATGACCAATCAGGAGCTGGCGACGTGCGTCGTCAACCGCATCCCCATCAAGGTCGCCATCATCAACAACAGGTCGCTGGGCATGGTGCGCCAGTGGCAGACCCTCTTCTACGACCAGCGCTACTCCAACACGGACCTGCAACCGACGACGGCGCGGGTGCCCGACTTCGTCAAGCTCGCGGAGGCCTATGGTTGCGTGGGGCTGCGTGCCGAGACGCGGGAGGAGGTCGATGCGATGATCACGCAGGCGCTGGGGATCACCGACGTGCCGGTCGTCATCGACTTCGTCGTCCATCGCGATGCCATGGTGTGGCCGATGGTGCCCGCCGGAGTGAGTAATGACAGGATTCAGGCCGCGCGTAACGAAGCGCCCGTGTGGGACCGCGAGGAGGACTGAGGATGAGCAGGCACACGTTGTCCGTCCTCGTCGAGGACAAGCCCGGCGTGCTCACCCGGGTGGCGGCGCTCTTCTCGCGCCGCGGCTTCAACATCGAGTCACTCGCGGTCGGACCGACGGAGTTGCCCGAGCTCTCGCGGATGACCGTCGTCGTCGAGGTCGAGGGCAGTGCGCTGGAGCAGGTGACCAAGCAGCTCAACAAGCTCATCGAGGTCCTCAAGGTCGTCGAGCTCGAGCCGAGCGCTTCGGTCCAGCGCGAGATCCTGCTCGTCAAGGTCCGCGCCGATGTGATCGCCCGTAGCCAGATCATCGACACGATCCAGCTCTTCAAGGCCAAGGTCGTCGACGTCTCGACGGACGCGGTGACGATCGAGTGCACGGGCAGCAGCGCCAAGTTGCGGGCGCTCCTCGAGGTCCTCGAGCCCTTCGGCATCAAGGAGCTCGTCCAGTCGGGCATGGTGGCGATGGGGCGCGGTTCGCGATCGATCACGGACCGGAGCCTGCGCCACGTTGGATGACCCTGCCGAGGGGTGAGCGGACCGACCGCGCAAGGATGCTCAGCGGCATACCGACGAATGACAGACAACCAGAGCGAAACCCACCAGATACACCAGACCCAAGGAGTGGCCCACGATGGCCGAGATGTTCTACGACGACGACGCCGACCTGTCGATCATCCAAGGGCGCAAGGTCGCCGTCATCGGATACGGCAGTCAGGGCCATGCGCACGCGCTCAACCTTCGCGACTCCGGCGTCGACGTGCGCGTCGGCCTCGCCGAGGGAAGCAAGAGCAAGGCCAAGGCCGAGGCCGAGGGGCTGACCGTGACGTCGGTCCCCGACGCGGTCAAGGCAGCCGACCTCGTCGTCATCCTCACACCCGACCAGGTGCAGCGGACCGTCTACGCCGACGACATCCAGCCCAACCTCAAGGACGGCGCGGCGTTGCTCTTCGGCCACGGGTTCAACATCCGCTTCGGCTACATCACGCCCGAGAAGGACGCCGACGTGATCATGGTCGCCCCCAAGGGGCCCGGGCACATCGTCCGTCGTGAATTCGCCGACGGGCGTGGGGTCCCCGTCCTCCTCGCCGTGGAGCAGGATGCGTCGGGGAGCGCCTGGGACCTCGCGAAGGCCTACGCAAAGGCCATCGGCGGCCTGCGCGCCGGGGGCATCAAGACAACCTTCACCGAGGAGACCGAGACCGACCTCTTCGGAGAGCAGTCGGTGCTCTGCGGCGGCGCGAGCCAACTGGTCATGTACGGCTTCGAGACCCTCGTCGAGGCCGGATATCAGCCCGAGGTCGCCTACTTCGAGTGCCTGCACGAACTCAAGCTCATCGTCGACCTCATGATCGAGGGCGGCATCGCCAAGCAGCGCTGGT
>JAKDLQ010000070.1 GCA_030452775.1 Micrococcales bacterium
CGCCCCGGCGGACAAGCCAACCTCGGCGCCCGGCAAGACCGCCGCCGCGTCGCCCGCCACGACCTCGGCCCCGGCCGACAAGCCCGCCGCAGCCAAGGACGCCTGAGCAGTCGGGGCCTTTGCTGGCCACCTTGGGGGCGGGAGAAGTGGGGTGGCTGGCCGGTGACGTCGGGCGTGCTTGGTGCTGTGAGCCCGGTCTTTTCACCCCAGTTCTCCTGCTCCTGTCATCGCATCCGATAGGCACGCTCCGCTAACGGATAGGTAGCGGGGCGTTTGCCTGTGCTCCGCCGATGGGCTCCGGCGAATCCCTCAGGACCGGGCTACACGCATGACCGACGCAGTCAGCGCGCCGCCAAGGTACTCGGGCAGGTCCTCGGGCACTCCTGCCTTGGTGCACCGCGTCGTCGGCGAGACGGTGGCTGCTGTCTACCCAGCAAGGTGGCCGTCGAGGTCGAGCACCTGGGCGAGTTCTACTTCCGGTCCAACCGCCGCTCACGCAGCCGCGGCCTGGTCTTCCTGCGGGTCCTTCAGCTGGTGCTGCGATCCTGAGAAGCGTTGGGGAGCCTCCATCAGCGTGACGCGATGTCCGAGGTTGACCAAGGCGGCTGCGTGCCGCGTCCCGTGCCACACGCCCGATGTCCAGGATCGAGGCGGCCGCGGCCCGAAGCCGGCGCAGACGCGAGCTGCGGGTTTGTTGACCGTGGTTCCTAGGAGCGTAGCGATGCTCGTGCGGAGCTCGCCGTGCGCCTCGAGGTAGTCCCGGGAGCCGACAGCACGATTGCCCGCACCATTGCGTTTCGGCCGGAAGGCCTCGTCGATGAGGGGCACCAGGACGCGTGCCTCACCGGCGTCGAACACGTAGGTCGTGTCCTGGCTCAGCACCTCGGCTGCGTCGTCGGCTTGGTCGGCCATCTCGCTCCTTCCTGCCGATTCTGGCAGCCTCTTCGGGCAATGAATGATCTCAGGGACTCATTGATCCAAGTCTGCTTGGGCGCCGAGACACAAGGCGGATGCGCGAGAGTGTCTTTGTGGGCGGAAGGACGTGCGCGCTCGTCGGTATGTCCGGACGTCATAGTGGTCTTGTCCGCGTGCCCCGGGCCAGTACCGACGGATTCGCACGGGTGATCCATACGCTCGTGGCAGCGGGAGAGCATCATGTTCCACCCACTGCTGTCCCGAGCCCTTGTCGGGCACAGGTGGGCCAGTGGCGCAGACTAGGCACCGGCCCAATTCGGCAGGCCCAAACGGGGCAGGTGTTGGGGGCGTTACCGGACACCCTGGCCTCCCGACACGCCGGGACCCGGTCTTCGCACCCGCGCATGATGAGCGGGGCGCGGCCCAGCGGCATACGGCAGCGTCCTTGGTCTGTGCTCAACGAGAGACGGGGTGCTCGTCGATCGAGCGGGCGATGAGCGGCGCGGCGAGGGTCGTCTGCCAACGGCGCGCCCCCATCGCCTGGAAGGCGGACGCGACGTCCTGCGTCGACGCCTCGGCGGGCCCGTCCCAGAGGTAGCGGCGCAGCAGGTCGGGGCTGAGGATGTTGGCGATAGGCACGGCGATCTCCTCGGAGAGGGCCTGGAGCAGCTCACGGCTGCCGGCGAGGCGTGCCGCCGCCACCGGGTCCCGGTCCGTCCATGACTTGGCCGGGGGCGGGCCGATCGACGGCGTGGTGACCGGAGGCAACTCGGCCTCCGGCAGCCGCAGGGTGGCGTCGATGGCCGGGATTATGGCGGGTGCGGTGCGCCGGATGGAGCGCCGCAGGCGCGGATCCGACGAGCCGACGGTTGTCGGCGCGGTGGTGGCTCGGTGATGCGCCAGCGCGAGTTCGACGATGGCCGCGTCGGGCAGTACCCGCCCGGGTGCGGTGTCCCGTTGCTCGGCGATCTCCTCCCGCACCTGCCAGAGCGCTCGGACGATCGCGAGGCCGCGGCGAGTGCGGACCCGGTGCACTCCCGATGTGCGGCGCCACGGATCGACGCGCGGAGCCGGTCCGGTGAAGTCGAGCAGCGCCTCGAACTCCTCGGCAGCCCAGCCGTCCTTGCCCTGGCTCGCGAGGTCGTCGGACACGGCGTCACGCAGATCCTCGAGCACCTCGACGTCGAGGGCGGCATAGAGCAGCCACGACTCTGGCAGCGGTCGAGTCGACCAGTCGACGGCCGAGTGCTCCTTGGCGAGCGTCAGGCCGAGGTAGTGCTCCACCATCGTCCCGAGCCCGACTCGGGGAAGCCCGGCGAGGCGACCCCCCAACTCCGTGTCGAAGAGGCGACGAGGGCGCATGCCGAGCTCGGCCAGGCACACGAGGTCCTGCGTGGCCGCATGGAGGATCCACTCGGTATCGCCGATCGCTACCCCGACGGGGGTGAGGTCCGGGCATGCGACGGGGTCGATGAGCCACGTGCCCGCCTCGCGACGACGCAACTGCACCAGGTAGGCGTGCTGCCCGTAGCGGTAGCCCGATGCGCGTTCGGCGTCCATGGCCACCGGACCGGATCCGGCTGCGATCGCCGATGCGGCTCGCTTCATTGCGGACTCGTCGGCGACAAGTGTTGGGCGCCCGTCGGCCAAGGTGGTGAGGGGGGTCAGCCCCGGATGTTCGCTGGTAGTGGGTTCGGTCACCGGCGCTGTCCCGGAAGTGGCACGACACCATCGGGCAGCGGCGGGATGCCCGCAATCGTGGCGAGCATGTCGGTCCAGGCCCGCAGGTGCTCGGCTATCTCACCACCCGTCGGGGTCCATGAGGCGCGGATCTCCATCTCGACGCTCGGCTCACGGTCGGCGAGGCCGGCGAAGCTCTCGGAGACGACGCGCGTCACCGTGCCCGCTTCGGCGTCCCAGGCCAGGTCACGATCGGCGAGAGAGTCCATCAGCCAGGACCACCCCACGGCGCCGAGCATGGGATCGCCCGAGAGCTCGGGCTCGAGTTCGGCGCGGGCGAAGGTCACGACACGCCACTGCCCGCCCCAGGCCTCCGGTGCGGAGGGGTCGTGCAGCACAACGAACCGGCCGGTCGCCAGGTCTTCCTCGGGATCGGCGGGATCGATGACGTCGGCCGTGAACGCTGCTGCGTGCGGTGCGATCCGCGTGGGTGCCGGCACCTCGGTGATGCGTAACTCCGCCCGCAGGCGGACCTCGCGCAACGCAGCCACGGAGCGGTCAAAGCCCGCGCCGCTCGAGCCGGGCGCCATCATTCTCGTCTGCACCATGTGAGGGTACGCCGCGCCGGATCGGTATGCCGGTAGGCACGCCGACGCCGTGGCCGAGACGGCGGGCCGAGCGGGGGGCCGAGTCGATGGTCGATGCCGCGGTCGAGGTGATGGTCGGGGCCGTGGTCGAGACGGCGGCCGGCGCCGTGGTCGCGGCTGTGGTCGAGACGGGGGCGGTGCTCCGCAGGCTGCATGGCAGGATTGGCCGGGTGCCGACCACCGACTCTGCCCCCATGCGCGCTGCCCAGACGCGCGGTAGCAACCTGGTGCGGGCAGCGCGCCGGGAGCCGGTCGATCGCACCCCGGTGTGGTTCATGCGACAGGCCGGCCGATCCCTGCCCGAGTACCGGAAGCTGCGCGAGGGCATCGCGATGCTCGACGCGTGCGTGAGGCCTGACCTCGTCATCGAGATCACGCTCCAGCCGGTGCGTCGACATGACGTCGACGCCGCGATCTTCTTCAGCGACATCGTCGTGCCGCTCAAGGCGATCGGGGTCGACCTCGACATCGTCCCCGGCGTCGGGCCCGTCATCGCACATCCGATCCGCGAGATGCGCGACCTCGATCAGCTCGTGCCGCTCACCGAGGCGCACGTCTCCTTCGTCACCGAAGCCGTCCATGGACTGGTCGCCGAGCTGGGGGACACTCCGCTCATCGGCTTCGCCGGTGCTCCCTTCACGCTGGCCTCCTACCTCATCGAGGGCGGGCCCTCGAAGAACCACGAGCGGACCAAGGCGCTGATGCACGGGGACCCGGTGCTCTGGGACGCCCTGTGCGAGCGCCTCGCCCAGATCTCGGGCGCCTTCCTGCGGGTGCAGGCCGAGGCCGGGGCGAGCGTGGTCCAACTCTTCGACTCATGGGTTGGTGCCCTGCCTCGCTCGGACTATCTCCGGTTCGTCCAACGCCATTCCACCGTGGCGCTGGCCACCGTGGCGGATCTCGACGTGCCGCGCATCCACTTCGGAGTGGGCACCGGCGAACTGCTCACCATGATGGGAGAGGCCGGCGCCGAGGTCGTCGGCGTCGACTACCGGGTCGAGCTGGCCGATGCCATCGAGCGACTCGGTGGCGGCTACGCCGTCCAGGGCAACCTCGACCCGGGACTGCTCTTCGCGCCCTGGGAGGCGCTGGATCGCAAGGTCCGCGAGATCGTCGAGGCAGGAAGGAGCGCCCCGGGACATCTCTTCAACCTCGGTCACGGGGTGCTGCCCGACGTCGACCCCGATGTCCTCACCCGGATCACAGCGCTGGTCCACGAGGTCTCAGCCCGCTGATGGCGACGGTGTCGCTGGCACGCTCGAGCCTGACGATGGTCGGGGGGTCCGTCGCCTCACGCGTCCTCGGCACGGTGCGCGCCGGCCTGCTCACCGCGATCATCGGGGCGGACGCGGCAGCGGACGCCTTCTCCCTCGCCAACACGCTGCCCAACGTCCTTTACATGCTGGCCGCAGGCGGCATCATCAATGCCGTTCTCATCCCCTCGCTCTCTCGTGCCATGAGGCTTGAGGACCGCGGACAGGAGTTCACGGACCGCGTGATCACGGTCGCGTTGAGCGCGATGCTGGTGCTCACCATCGTCGTGACCGCCGGTGCCGGAGTCTTCGTCTGGCTGCTGGCCGGTAGCCGGACTCCACAGTTCACGACCTTGGCCGTCGCCTTCTCGCTGATCTGCCTGCCGCAGATCTTCTTCTACGGAGTCTTCGCCCTCCTCGGCCAGATCCTCAACGCCAGAGGGCAGTTCGGAGCGTTCGCGTGGGCGCCCTTCGTCGCCAACGTCGTCGCGGTTGCCGGGTTGATCCTCTTCATCGTCGCCTTCCCCGATCCCGGGCTCACGGACGCGAGCGGGCAGCACCTGCCGCGGCCCCCCGAGGCGTGGACCGCGCCGATGGTCTGGCTCTTCGCGGGCTCGGCGACGCTCGCAGTCGTCGTCCAGGCGCTGTGGCTCATCCCGGCGCTGCGACGGCAGGGCTTCCACTACCGCCCGCGGTGGGGATTGCGAGGAGTCGGGCTCGGTGGGGTCAGCCGGCTCGCCCTCTGGGCCTTCGCGGGGCTCGCCGTCTCCCAGTTGTCGTTCTTCGTCACGCAGATCGCCCTCAACAATGCCGCGGGGAAGTCGCAACCGGAGCAGCTCGTCGGGGGTCCCGCGGTCTACGGGATCGCCTTCACCATCTTCATGCTGCCGCACGCCTTCGTGACCGTGTCGATCATCACCGCCCTCTTCCCGAGGCTGTCCTTCGCCGCCGCTGACGGCGACGTGGAGCGGCTCAAGGCGGACTTCCGGCGCGGCATGGTGCTTCCGATGGTCGCCAACGTGCCGACGATGGCGCTCGTCATGGTCACGGCCGGGCCGGTCGTCGCCCTGCTCAACCCGGGCCTGTCCCAGCGGTCGATCGACCTCGCTGCGGCGATTCTCGTCATCATGATTCTCGGGGTTGTCCCCTTTGGCATCGACCTGCTCTGCTATCGGCTCTTCTTCGCCCTCGAGGACGGACGGGCGCCCTTGGTCATGCAGGTCGCCCTGACCCTCGTGGCCATTGCCGCCGGTGGCGTCACCTTCCTCGTCGCCCCGGCATGGGGCGTCGCCGTGATGGCGGTGGGCCAGACGCTGGGCAACACCGTCAGCTCCGGTATCGGCCTCGTCAAGGTCCGCCGCCGACTGGGTCGGCTGGGGCTCTCCTCCGTCGTCGACTCCGCTGCTCGGATCGGGGTCTCGGCCGCGGTGGCCGGCGTCGTGGCCTGGGGGGCCCTGACCGTCGTGTCGCCCGTGTTGGGATCGCCGGGCGAGAGCGGCGGGATGACAGTCGTCGAGCGAATCGTCACCAGTGCCATGGTGCTTGGCCTCGTCGGCCTGGTCTTCGTCGTCGTCTATCTCGTCGCCGCGCACGCAGCGCATGTCCGCGAAGTACGTGACGTGGCGGACCTCGTCCGGCGCAAGTTCTCGCGCGTCTGACGCACACTTTGCCGTATGCCGCTCAGCCGCCGGGCGGGGTGGAGCCCCCTCAGGCGGTGCGTCGGATGAAGCCCACGAGCCGATCGACGATCCGCCTGCCGGGCTTCGGTGCGCGGGATCCACTCGTCGGGGTGGCCGCGCAGGAGGTCACGCCAGGATCGAGCCGGTGTCAGCGGCATACGGCCCGCCCGCGGGGTTGATATTGCTCGAGGGGTGCTCTTGGTGCTCGTGGGGAGCGATATAACCCCCGCGCCAACACGGATCGTCGCCCTCGGTACATATCGTGGTCCTCGGCACGGATCGACGGATCGACGAATCGACGGATCGGGGTCAGGGTTGCTGCAGCGTGCCGTCCATCCGGCGGGTCAGGCCCCAGGGGTTCTCGTCGCGCATCGCCTCGGGCAACACGTCGGCAGGAAGACCCTGATAGCAGACCGGGCGCTGGAACCGGTCGATCGCGAGCGTGCCGACCGAGGTGGTGCGGGAGTTTGACGTGGCCGGGAAGGGGCCACCGTGAACCATCGCGGGGGTGACCTCCACACCGGTCGGCCAGCCGCCCCACAGCAGCCTGCCCGCTTTGGTCTCCAGCACCGGGATGATGCGGCGCGCGACGTCGTGGTCGGACTCGGTGCCGTGGATCGTCGCGGTGAGCTGGCCCTCGATGCGGTGCAGCGCTGTGACGAGCGAGTCGACGTCGGTGTAGCGGATGACGAGTCCGGCCGCCCCGAAGACCTCGTCGGACAGGCCGTCATCGGCGACGAAGCTGTCGAGCTCGGTTGAGAAGATGCGCGGCGCCGGCGCGTTCGGTCCGCTTCCCGCGGACCCGGTGGCGACGGTCGTCACGTGGGCGTGCGTCGAGAGGCGGCCGGCTCCGGCCTCGAGATGCTCCCGGATCTGCGAGGTCAGCATCGTCTGGCCGGTCGAGCCGCCCGCGATCCGGGCGACCTCGGCGAGGAAGCGCTCGGCAGCCTCGCCGGCGGGCAGGAAGAGAAGCCCAGGGTTGGTGCAGAACTGGCCAGAGCCGCTGGTCAGCGACGCGAGATACCCCTCGGCGAGAGCCGTCGTATCCCCCTTGAGGGCGCCATCGAGCACGATCACGGGGTTGACGGACGACATCTCGGCATAGACGGGGATCGGTTCCGGGCGCGCTGCCGCGGCTGCGGCGAGCGCAAGCCCACCAGCGCGCGACCCGGTGAAGCCCACTGCCTGGATGACCGGGTCGGTGACGAGCGCGGTGCCGATCTCCCTGCCGGGGCCGAACACGAGCGAGAAGACCCCGGCCGGCATTCCGGTACGCGCGGCCGCGGTGGCGACGGCGTGACCGACGAGCTCGGCGGTGCCCGGATGCGCGTTGTGGGCCTTGACGATGACGGGGCACCCGGCCGCGAGCGCCGAGGCGGTATCTCCACCGGCGGTCGAGAAGGCGAGCGGGAAGTTGCTCGCGCCGAACACGGCCACCGGGCCGAGCGCGATGTGACGCTGGCGCAGATCAGGGCGGGGCAGGGGGGTGCGCTCTGGCTGCGCCGGGTCGATGCGCACCCTGAGGTGATCGCCCTGACGCACCACCTGGGCAAAGAGGCGCAGCTGCCCACAGGTGCGTCCCCGTTCGCCCTGGATTCGGGTCACGGGCAGGCCGGACTCGGCGTGGGCGGTCTCGATGAGCTCGTCACCGATCCCCTCGATCTCCTCGGCGATGGCTTCGAGGAAGGTGGCGCGCTCAGACGGCAGCGTCGACCGATATGTCTCGAAGGCCGCACCGGCGGCCTCGGTGGCGGAACGGAGCTGGTCGGTCGTCAGCGCGGTGAACTCGGGCCCGATGTCCTCTCCCGTCGTAGGGTTGACCGCCCGGAACCTGCCTGCGGTGCCGGCGACGGATTCGCCAGCGATGATCGACCGTCCCGTGACTGCCATGCCTGTGCCTCTCTCGACGTCTGAGGGCTCGCGGAATCGGCCCCGATCTTCATTCAGTACTGTGTAACATTACATATCGTGCATCGAGTAGCGCGTTGAGGACGGTCGTCATCGGCGCCGGGATCGTCGGGTCGGCCTGCGCCGAGGCACTGACCCGCGCGGGTGTCGAGGTCATCGTCGTCGACCGGCTTCCGGTCGGCTCCGGGACGACAAGCCGTGGCGAGGGCAACATCCTCGTGTCGGACAAGGGACCGGGCCCCGAGCTCGCCCTCGCCCAGCTGAGCCGGCGCCTGTGGCTCGAGATCGGTGACCTCCTCGGACGTGACACGATCGAGCTCGAGGAGAAGGGCGGGGTCGTCGTGGCGACGAGCGGCGCCGGCCTGGAGTCCCTCGCCGCCTTCGCCGCCACGCAGCGATCCGCCGGCGTGACCGCCGAGCGCCTCGACGATCCTCGCGACCTTGAGCCCCACCTCGCCCCGGACCTTCCGGGGGGCGTGCACTACCCCGAGGACATGCAGGTCCAGCCGGTCCTTGCGGCCGCACGCCTGCTCGAGACCGCGTGCCGGCGCGGCGCTACCTTCCGATCGGGAGTCGAGGTCGCTGCGGCGGTGACCTCCGAGCGTGGGGAGGTCAGCGGCATACGGACCGCGGCCGGCGAGGTCATCGAGGCGGATGTCGTCGTCAATGCCGCCGGTACCTGGGGCGGTGTCGTCGGTGAACGGCTCGGCGCGCCCGTTCCGGTGCTGCCTCGGCGCGGCTTCATCCTCGTCACCGAACCGCTTCCGCCGCTCCTGCGGCACAAGGTGTACTCCGCCGACTACGTCGACAACGTCGGATCGAGCGATGCCGGTCTCGAGACCTCGTGCGTCATCGAGGGCACCCACGGCGGGCCGATCCTCATCGGGGCCAGCCGTGAGCGGGTCGGCTTCGACACGAGCCTCGACGTCGACATCGTGCGCACTCTGGCCCGACAGGCGGTCGCACTCTTCCCCTTCCTCAGCGACGTGCAGCTGCTGCGAACCTATCGGGGCTTCCGCCCCTATTGTCCTGATCACCTGCCGGTCATCGGGCCCGACCCGCGGGCGCCCGGAGTGCTGCACGCCTGCGGGCATGAGGGTGCCGGCATCGGCCTCGCCGCCGCGACCGGGCGCCTCATCACCGACTACGTCACCGGGGACCGGGGAGTGAGCGACGGCGAGTTCGCGGCGCTCCTGCCCGACCGGTTCGCCGCGACAGCCCGTGCGGAGGCTCGCCGGTGAGCGGTTTCGAGCTGGACGGGCGACCCATCGCCTTCCGACCCGGGCAGACGATCGGGGCGGCGCTGGTCTCGGCCGGCATCGTGTCCTGGCGCACGACCCGGCTGGAGGGACGGCCGCGGGGCCTCTTCTGCGGCATCGGTGTGTGCTTCGACTGCCTCGTCACCGTCGACGGCAGGACCAACGAGCGGGCCTGCCTCATCCTCGCCGAGGACGGCATGCACGTCACGACACAGCAAGGCTCGGGTCATGAGCACTGCTGAGCCGCCCGATGTGGACGTCGTCATCGTCGGCGCCGGGCCGGCCGGAATGGCTTGCGCGGCGACACTGCTCGAGCTCACGGGCCTCACCGTCAGCATCATCGATGCCGGTCACGCGCTCGGCGGCCAGTACTGGCGCCAGCCCGCTGCCGCGAGCGGGCCGGGTGCCGTTCGCCCCGAGGGCCAACGCGACCTGCACCATGACCTGGCGACCTATGAGGCCTTGCGGACGCGGCTCGATCGGGGGCGAGCGACCGGCCGGCTCTCGGTGCGGACTGCGCACCACGTGTGGGCGGTGGACGAGGACGACGGGGGGTATGCCGTTCACGCCGTCGAGCGCGGGCGAGCCGGTCACGTCGGGGGAGCGACCGTCACCGGCCGCGCCCTGGTCATCGCGACCGGCGCCTTCGACCGGACGCTGCCGTTCCCGGGCTGGGACCTGCCGGGCGTCCTGACCGCGGGGGGCGTGCAGGCGCTGCTCAAGGCTGCCGACGTGCCTGCCGGTCGCCGTGTCGCCATCGGGGGCACCGGTCCCTTCCTGCTCCCGGTGGCCGCCGGTCTCGCCCG
>JAKDLQ010000071.1 GCA_030452775.1 Micrococcales bacterium
GTGAAGGAGAACATGAAGGCGGTGCTCGCCGACATCCAGAACGGCGCTTTCGCCAAGCGGTTCATCGACGACCAGGACGCCGGTGCCCCCGAGTTCAAGGCTCTGCGCGAGAAGGGTGCGCAGCACCCCATCGAGGCGACCGGCAAGGACCTGCGCAAGCTCATGGCCTGGGTCCGTGACACGGACACCGACTATGTCGAGGGGGCGGCTGCGCGCTGAGCGCCCAGCCGTCGTTCACCCCCCGGTGAGCACCGGGGGGCTGCTCGGCCAGCCAGTCGACGAATCGGCGGCCACCGAGATCGGCGCCCGGGCCGGCGACGTTGGCCCGTGCGGCGAGAGCTCGCATGAGCCCGCCCACCGCGGGCACTCGCAGCACCCGCGGTGCGGTGGCGCCCCGGTGGGCCCGGAGCATGGCCGCCAGCTCCCCGATGGTGAGCACCTCCGGGCCGGCGACGTCGGTCGCCCTCTCGTATGCCGCTGGGCTGGCTCCAGTGGCGAGCTGCACGAGCCGGGTGGCGACGTAGTCGATGTCAACGGGCTGGAAGGCCAGCTGGCCGATGGCCAACGTCACCGGGCCCCTGGTCAGAGACCTGGCGAGCCACGCTGTGAGCGAATGGAACTGGGTCGCACGGAGCACTGTCGCCGGCCCGCCGGCCTCCGCGATGGCGCGCTCGGCGGCGAGCTTGCGCTGGTAGTACTTCAGCGCGATCGCGTCGATACCGACGATGGAGATGTGCACCAGGTGGAGGTCGGCGGCGGCCGTGAACTCCGCGAGGCGACGGGTCCCATCGACCGTGACGAGGTCGCCCTTGCGCGGGTCATCGGCGCAGTGGACGACCGCGTCTGCCCCGGCCAGCCCCGCTTCGAGACCGCGGCCCGTCGCGAGGTCCACTCCGGATCGGCGGCTCACCGGCACCGCGTCGTGACCGTGGCCCTGCAGCGTCCGCACGACCCGCGACCCCAGGTCACCGAGCCCTCCCGTGACGACGATCCTCATCACTCCAGCGTGGCCCATCGACCGGCGACGGGCAATCCGGCAATCCGGCAATCCGCGATGGTCCCCGGCACAACCCATGGCAACCCGTGGTTGAACCACGTCGTGTCTCGCCCGGCGCTCGGTGATCTCGCCGCCTGCGATATGTGCAGCGCGGCCGCAGGGTGTCGCGTGTCTCAAGGACGATCGTCGGCGTCGTGGGTCGGTATTGCTCAAGCCGTGCTCTAGACTGCCTCCGGCACGCCGCGGTGCCTTCGATGGTCCGCGTCCCGTCGGGCCGTGCATCCCGTCCGGAAGGATCACTCTGTGACCAAGCCCGTTGTCCTCATTGCCGAGGAGTTGTCTCCCGCGACCATCGATGCGCTGGGGCCCGACTTCGAGGTCCGCACGGTGGAGGGATCCGACCGCGACGCGCTGCTGCCCGCGCTGGCTGACGTCAACGCCGTCCTCATCCGGTCCGCCACCACAATGGACGCCGAAGCGATCGCAGCCGCCAAGCGGCTCAAGGTCATCGCCCGCGCCGGCGTGGGACTGGACAACGTCGATGTCGCCAGCGCGACGCGGGCTGGGGTCATGGTCGTCAACGCCCCGACCTCCAACATCACCTCTGCCGCCGAACTCGCGATCGCACTGCTCCTCGCGACGGCCCGCAACATCGCGCCCGCCAACGAATCGCTCAAGAGTGGCGCCTGGAACCGCAGCAAGTACTCCGGTGTCGAGCTGCTCGACAAGACCGTCGGCGTCGTTGGCCTCGGCCGCATCGGTGCCCTCGTCGCTGAGCGACTCAAGTGCTTCGGGATGAAGGTCATCGCCTACGACCCCTATGCCTCACCAGCCAGGGCGGGAATGGTCGGCGCGCAACTCGTCACCCTCGACGAACTGCTCGCCGAGTCGGACTTCATCACGATCCACCTGCCCAAGACGCCGGAGACCCTCGGCCTCATCGGCGAGGAAGCACTGCGGAAGGTCAAGCCGGGCGTTCGCGTCATCAATGCCGCGCGCGGCGGCATTGTCGACGAGATCGCACTGGCACGCGCCATCGGCGAAGGACGCGTCGCCGGAGCCGGCGTCGACGTCTTTGCAACGGAGCCGGCTACCGAGTCTCCGCTCTTCACGTACGAGTCGGTGGTCGTCACACCGCACCTCGGCGCGTCGACACAGGAGGCCCAGGAGAAGGCGGGCATCGCCGTTGCCAGGTCTGTGCGGCTCGCGCTCGGTGGTGAGCTCGTCCCGGATGCGGTCAACGTCTCTAGCGGCTTCATCGCCGAAGAGGTTCGCCCGGGAATCTCCCTGGTCGAGAAGCTGGGTCGCGTCTTCACCGCCGTCGCCGGTGCGGTCCCTGCTCAGCTCGACGTCGAAGTATGCGGTGAGATCACCGAGCACGATGTCAGCGTCTGGAAGCTCGTCGCGCTCAAGGGCCTGTTCACCGACGTCGTCGAGGACGCCGTCACCTACGTCAACGCTCCGATCCTTGCGGAGCAGCGCGGCTGCCAGGCTCGTCTCGTCACCGACGCCAAGGCCGAGGACTTCCGCAACATCACGACTCTGCGCGGCACCTTGCAGGACGGCTCGGTCGTCAGCGTCTCCGGCACGCTCACGGGACCCAAGATGGTCGAGAAGCTCATCGGCATCAACGGCTACGACTTGGAGGTGCCGTTGTCGGCCCACATGCTGGTCTTCGACTACGAGGACCGACCGGGAGTCATCGGGTCCGTGGGCAAGATCCTCGGCGACGCCAGGGTCAACATCGGGGGGATGCAGGTGTCTCGGCAGGGTGACCGAGCAATCGGCGTGCTCAACGTGGACAGTGCCGTGCCTCCCGCGCTGGGAACGGTGATCTGTGACGCGGTCGAGGCGACCACGTTCTCAGCGATCAACCTCGAGGACTGACGATCCAGGCCCGCAGGCGGATAGTGCTCGTCACGTGGACACGTTGTCTCAAAACGTGGAAGATCCCTTCACGTCGGCACGTCCGGGCGTACCCTCGTATCCATGTTGCGGCAGCTTGTCATCCTCATCGCCAGCCGCGACGAGTCCCAGTAGTCAGCACCTCGCCGCGGAGATCCTGCGCACCGGCCATGCTGACCCGCTCGCCCACCCGGGCTGGAGCAACTGAGAAACCCACCACCAATCGTAGGTAAGGACAGATCGCGATGAACGAAGACGCCAAGGCCGCTCGTCAAGCACTGCAGGAGTCGATGGACCTGCGTGATCAGGGCCACACCGAGGACTGAGCCAAGGCCTGAGGAAACGAGCGAGGAACGAGCGAGGCCCGGAGGGCCGGTTCGGCTCGGTCCTCGATCGGCTCCGAGGACTGAGCCAAGGCCTGAGGAAACGAGTGAGGCCCCCACCTGACCGGGTGGGGGCCTTCGCCGCGTCGGACCACCACCTGAGACATGGATTCCACGCCACATGGCGATCCATAGGCTGACGGCATGGGAGCAGCGCAGGTGCACGATGCCATCTCGATCGCCGTCATCGGCGGTGACGGCATCGGACCCGAGGTCGTTGCGGAGGGCCTCAAGGTCCTGGGTTCGGCGATCGGGGAAGCGGGCCCGAAGCTCTCGACCACCGAGTACGACCTCGGCGCCCGCCGCTGGCACGCGACGGGGGAGACCCTGCCCGACTCCGTCCTCGAGGAGCTGCGCGGTCACGATGCGATCCTCCTGGGCGCCATCGGAGACCCGAGCGTGCCGAGCGGCGTCCTCGAGCGCGGCGTCCTGCTGCCGATCCGCTTCGCGCTCGATCACTACGTCAACCTGCGCCCGGCCAAGCTCTTCCCGGGAGTGACGAGCCCGCTCGACGTGGCGCGGGTCGCCCCCGACGGCATCGACTTCGTCGTCGTCCGAGAGGGCACCGAGGGCCCTTACGTGGGCAACGGCGGCGTCCTGCGCATGGGTGGCCCCCACGAGATCGCCACCGAGGTCAGCGTCAACACCCGCTTCGGGGTCGAGCGCGTCGTGCGCGATGCCTTCGCCCGAGCACAGGCCCGCCCCCGCCGACACCTGACTCTGGTGCACAAGCACAACGTCCTCACCTTCGCCGGCCACCTGTGGCGACGCACCGTCGAGGAGGTCAGCGCGCAGTTCCCCGACGTGGAGACCGCCTATCAGCACGTTGACGCAGCGACGATCTTCATGACGACCGACCCGGGACGCTTCGACGTCATCGTCACCGACAACCTCTTCGGCGACATCATCACCGACATCGCAGCCGCAGTCGTCGGCGGCATCGGCCTGGCCGCCTCGGGCAACATCAACCCGGCCCGCACGACACCGAGCATGTTCGAGCCGGTCCACGGCTCGGCCCCCGACATCGCGGGCCAGGGTAGCGCCGATCCCACGGCAACCATCCTGTCCGTCGCGCTGCTGCTGAGGCACCTCGGCCGGGACGCAGAGGCGATCAGCGTCGAGGCGGCGGTCGCCGCGGACCTGGCCGAGCGCGGCACGGCCGAACGCTCGACCAGCACCATCGGCGACGCCATCGCTGCCCGCGTGTGACGCCGCCGTCCCCACACCATCCGGTATGCCGCCGAGCGGGCGCGGCGGCATACGGCAGCGGGGCGCACTGCCGTTTCGTCGGCCCACGATCGGGCGATAGCCTGACGGGGATCACCGTCGCCGCTTGATCCTGGAGGCTCGCCATGACCGATGACACCACGCCGCTCTCCTTCACCGTCACCCGCCGTGAGGACGCCACCTCGTCCGAGCGGATCGCGCAGGTGCTCGAGGACCCGGGCTTCGGCAAGACCTTCACCGATCACATGGTGGTCATCGACTGGGACGGCAGCGCCGACGGCGGCGGCTGGTCCGGCGCGCGGGTCCAGCCCTACGGGCCCTTCGAGATCGAACCCGCGGCGGCGGTCCTGCACTATGCGCAGGAGATCTTCGAGGGGATGAAGGCCTACCGTCACGCGGACGGTTCGATCTGGACGTTCCGTCCGGAGGCCAACGCCGCCCGCTTCGCCCGCTCGGCCACCCGCCTGGCGCTGCCGGTGCTTCCGGCCGCCACCTTCATCGAGTCGCTGCGTCAACTCGTCACCGCTGACCAGGAGTGGGTGCCCGAGAGCGGCGGAGAGAAGGCCCTCTACCTGCGTCCGTTCATGTTCGCCTCCGAGGCCTTCCTCGGGGTCCGCCCGGCGCAGCGGGTCACCTACTCGGTCATCGCCTCACCGGCCGGTGCCTACTTCCCCGGTGGGCTCAAGCCGGTGACACTGTGGATCTCGACCGACTACGCGCGAGCGGGTGCCGGCGGCACCGGCGCCGCGAAGTGCGGCGGGAACTACGCCTCCTCGCTCGCCGGGCAGATCGAAGGCGCCGAGCACGGCTGTGACCAGGCGGTTTTCCTCGACTCCTCGACGCACACCTATATCGAGGAACTGGGCGGGATGAACCTCTTCTTCGTGACCCGGGACGGCACGCTCGTCACCCCTGAGCTCACCGGCTCGATCCTCGAGGGCGTCACGCGCTCCTCGATCCTCCAGCTCGCCAAGGAGCTCGATCTCACCCCTGAGGAGCGCCGCATCCCGATCCAGGAGTGGAAGGACGGCGCGGCGAGCGGCGAGATCCGCGAGATCTTCGCCTGCGGGACAGCCGCCGTCATCACCCCGGTCGGCGAGCTCCGGTGGGCCGGAGGCTCGGTGGACCACCGGCGGGACGGACACCGGGACACGTATGCCGAGGCGATCCGCGCCAGGCTGCTCGACATCCAGTACGGCCGGGCCGAGGACACGTACGGCTGGCTGACCCGTCTGGTCTGAGGTGTGCACCCAACCCGGCTGGACCCCGGATTACCCCGCCCATTCGATGTATCTGCGCGCCGTATGTGACGCCCGAATACATCGAATCGGTCAGGCGACTCGGTGAAGCGACCGATCATCGGGATCACGACCTATGTCGAGCCCGCGAGTCAAGGCGACTGGGTTGACGTGCCGTCGGCGCTCATCCCGCACGCCTATATTCGAGCGATCGAGCGGGCCGGCGGCATAGCACTCCTCATCCCACCGCGCCTCGACGGCGACGAGGCGCTGCTGGGGGCTGTCCTCGAACGTCTCGACGGGGCCATCATCACCGGCGGGGTGGACGTGGCCCCGGAGCTTTACGCCACCCACCGGCATCCGAGCGTCCAGATCGTGCGCGCCGACCGCGACATGACGGAGATCGCGCTCGCCCGGGCGGCGGCCCGGCTCGACCTGCCGCTGCTCGGGATCTGCCGCGGCATGCAGGTGATGGCAGTCGCGGCCGGCGGCACACTCGAGCAACACCTGCCCGATCTGGTGGGACATGACGATCATGCGCCCGCGCCCGCCACCTTCGGGTGTCACGAGGTGAGGACGGTCGCGGGCACAGCCATCGCCGGGCTGCTCGGCCCGAGTGTGCTGGTGTCGAGCCTCCATCACCAGGCGGTGCTGACCCACCCCTCCTTCGTCCCGTCCGCCTGGGCACCCGACGGTGTCCTCGAGGCGATGGAAGACCCGAGCGCGCGCTGGCGGCTGGCGATTCAGTGGCACCCCGAGGTCGGGACGGACCCGCGGCTGTTCGACGGCCTGGTCGCCGCCGCGAGGTCGTATGCCGCCGAGCGCGGACCCACTCCCGCCTGACCCATCCTGCGTACCAGCCACATGATGTCCAGCATGCGGACGGCCGGTTTTGAGGATCGGGCAGTGCCTGGGACCCTGAGCGGGTGATGACGCACCTTGTGGCCACCGCCACCCTCATTATCACCTAGCGCGACGAGCAATCCTCGTCGCGCAGACCTCCCACCCCGGGGGGTCTTTTTGTTTCCCGGGCAACCCGCCAGGGAACGCCGCGAAGCACACCCAGCACAGCGGCATACGGCAGAGAAACCCGAGCGCGAACGGCGATCGAAGGACGATGACGGTCATGGAAGCCCTGCAGGTCTACGACACCACCTTGCGCGACGGCGCCCAGCAGGAGGGGCTCAACCTCTCGGTGTCGGACAAGCTGGCCATCGCCAGGCTGCTCGATGATCTCGGGGTCGACTTCATCGAGGGCGGCTGGCCGGGAGCCAACCCGAAGGACACGGAGTTCTTCGAGCGGGCCAAGGGCGAGCTGCGGCTGCGCCGTGCGACGTTGGCCGCCTTCGGGTCGACCCGAAGGCCGGGTGGGGCTGCGGCGGAAGACCCCCTCGTGCGGGCGCTCGTCGACTCCGGCGCGTCGGTTGCCTGCCTCGTCGCGAAGTCACATGTCCGGCACGTCGAGGCAGCCCTGCGCACCACACTCGAGGAGAACCTCGCCATGGTGCGCGACACCGTGAGCCATCTCGTCGGTGTGGGGCTGCGCGTGTTCCTCGACGCGGAGCACTTCTTCGAGGGATGGCACCTCGACCGGGACTACGCGCTGTCGGTCGTCGGCGCCGCCCATGAGGCCGGCGCCGAGGTCGTCGTCCTCTGCGACACCAATGGGGGCATGCTCCCGCACCAGGTCGAACAGATCGTGCAGGATGTCCGCGAGGCGACCGGAGCCCGCATCGGGGCGCACTGCCACAACGACACCGGCTGCGCGGTGGCGAACTCGATCGCGGCGGTCCGGGCAGGTGCGACTCACGTGCAGGGGACGATCAACGGCTACGGCGAGCGCACCGGCAACGCCGACCTTCTCACGGTTGCCGCCAATCTCCGGTTCAAGCTCGGGCTCGAGGTGATGTCGCCCGACGCGTTTGCGCGCTCGATGCATACGGCGCATGCGATCAGCGAGGTGACCAACGTTCCGGCCAACAGCCGAGCGCCCTACGTCGGCGCGAGTGCCTTCGCGCACAAGGCAGGGCTGCACGCGAGCGCCCTCAAGGTCGACCCTCACCTGTACCAGCACCTGGACCCGGCTCTCGTCGGTAACGGCATGCGCACGCTCGTCTCCGACATGGCCGGCCGGGCCAGCATCGAGCTCAAGGCCCGCGAGGTCGGACTGGACCTGTCCCAGCGGCCCGATGTCGTGGCCAGCGTGCTCGCCGAGGTCAAGGCGCTGGAGTTGCAGGGGTGGACGTTCGATGCGGCTGACGCGACGGTGGAGCTCATGATCCGTGAGTCGATGGCCCCGGACGTCACGAAGTACTTCGAGGTCGAGTCCTGGCGGGTGATGACGGACTCGTCCGGGTCCGGTGACGACACCTCCGAAGCGACGGTGAGGCTACACGCTGACGGCGCGCGTCATTTGGCCGTGGGGGAGGGGAACGGGCCGGTCAACGCGCTCGATCACGCCTTGCGCCAGGCCTTGTCGAGGGCATACCCCGAGATCGAGAAGCTCGAGCTCATCGACTACAAGGTGCGCATCCTCGAAGCCGCGCACGGCACGGACGCGGTGACTCGAGTCCTCATCGAGACCTCGGACGGCGAGACCTCCTGGGACACGATCGGCGTGGCCGGCTCGATCCTGGCGGGGGCGTGGCGCGCCCTGACCGATGGGATCGTCTACGGTCTCCTGCGCCAGGGCGTGCCACGACGCTGATCAACTGGCGAGAAGCGCTCGCGCGATCGCCCATGCCTCGCGCCGGGTCTCCTCGTCGACGTCGTCCGGGTCGATGCAGCCAGGATCGAGACCGCTGGTGTCGGCTCTGCCGGAGGCGAACCCCACGGGAGCCGGCTGGCCTGGGCCGAGCAGGCTGGCGTCGAGCAGGCTGGGATAGCGAGCCGGCGGCGGGGCAGAGGTGTAGCGGGTCCGCGTCGGGGTCGTGATCACCACGAGCGGCGCACCTCCTGACTCGGAGCGCAGGGACTCTTTGGTCCAGCCGGCTTCGGCGACGGTGAGGTTGCAGCGAGCACAGAGCCCTTGTGCGTTGCCGGCCGACGTGACACCTCCACGAGCATGCTCGACGACGTGGTCGACGTGACGGATGGGAGCCCCGCACCATGGAGTGCGGCAGAACTGGTCCCGTTGCCGAATCAGCTCTCGCAACGGCCCGTCGAAACGGCGCCGTCTGGTGTCCACGAGCGCGATACTGCCGTCCACGGGATCGGTGAACAGCCTCCGAAGCCAGTGCCGGACCTTCTCATCGCGCGTGGTCTCCGTGCGCTTGGGCCGCCGGTCGGACTGCGTTGCGTGCGCATCCGGTTTCGCCTGACCGTCCTGCTCATCTTGATCGTCCTGCTCATCTTGATCGTCCTGATCGTGTCCCTGCTCAGTCGCCTGCGGGTCGAGCAGGTCCCTGGCTACGCGTGCCGGGATCGGGCCGTATCCCTCGAGGCGGGCGGTGCCTTCGCCGTTGCCGAAGAACTCGGCCTCGCCCATCACGAGGCCGACATCGAAAGTGACCCCGTCGGCCGTCTCCTGCCCGGTGAGCCGCTCGACGAAGGTGTCGGCCTTGATCTGGTCGAGCGCTCGTGCGTCGCCGGCCGCCTTGAGCGTGCGGGCATGCTCGTCCAGTGCCTTCCACACAGCGACGCCCTCGGCGGCGGGCACGAGTCCCGTCACTGTCGCCATCGTGTCGGGCGCCGGCCGGAGGCTGACGCGCCGGTCGCTGACCGCGGTGCGTTGCCGCCGCAGCGCCGACTCCGGGTCCATCTCATAGGCCACCGAGCGGGACATCGCATCCACCTGTCGGTCGGACAAACCCTCGGCGAGGGCGGCCATCATCTGGTCGAAGGTGACTCGGTCCTCTGCCTCGACCAACGTGACGACCGCCCTCGCGATCAAGGTGGCTCGCCACTCGCTGATCCGTCCGGCCGCCATAGCGGCGAGCGTCTCAGGCAGGTCGCGCACCAAGGTCGCGGCCAGCCTGGTCAGCCGCGCGCCACGCTGCGGCGACTCGCGCCGGGCCAGGGCCACCTGCGCCGCGACCCCGCGTCCCCGCTCGTGCGCGGACACGGTCCCAAGGGCAGCCCGCTCCGCGTGCTGCGACGTGTCGAACGAAACGGTGATACGGGCCTGTGCTGCGGCGCACGCGCTCTTGATCTCCTCGAGGGCACGCAACTGCGCGATCCGCTCGGGGTCTGCGACCTGATCGTCGATCCGCGAGAGCGCCGACACCGCCGACTCGAGCGCCGCGGTCGATACCACCAATCCCGCAGTTCCGCCGCACGCAGCCCCCTCGGCGGTGGATGCCCCCACCCCCGCGCC
>JAKDLQ010000072.1 GCA_030452775.1 Micrococcales bacterium
ACGCGGTGGTGCGCCTCGTACCGGTCCCGCAGACCCTTGAGGATCTCGATCGTGTGGGGCAGCGTCGGCTCCTGCACCTGGATCGGCTGGAAGCGGCGCTCGAGAGCGGAGTCCTTCTCGATGTGCTTGCGATACTCGTCCAGCGTCGTGGCACCGATCGTCTGCAGCTCCCCGCGCGCGAGCATCGGCTTGAGGATGCTCGCCGCGTCGATGGCACCCTCGGCGGCGCCGGCCCCGACGAGGGTGTGGATCTCGTCGATGAACAAGACGATGTCGCCGCGGGTGCGGATCTCCTTGAGCACCTTCTTGAGGCGCTCCTCGAAGTCACCGCGATAACGGCTGCCGGCCACGAGGGAGCCGAGGTCTAGCGTGTAGACCTGCTTGTCCTTGAGCGTCTCGGGAACCTCGCCCCGGACGATGTCCTGGGCCAGACCCTCGACGACGGCGGTCTTGCCGACGCCGGGCTCACCGATGAGCACCGGGTTGTTCTTGGTGCGCCGGCTGAGCACCTGCATGACCCGCTCGATCTCCTTCTCACGCCCGATGACCGGATCGAGCTTGCCCTCGCGGGCCGCCTGCGTGAGATTTCGTCCGAACTGGTCGAGTACGAGCGATCCCGCCGGGGTGCCCTCGCCCTGAGCCGGGCCGACCCCGGCACCGGCCTTCTCGCCACTCTGCTGTCCTTGGTAGCCGGAGAGCAGCTGGATGACCTGCTTGCGCACGGTGTTGAGCTCCGCGCCGAGCTTGACGAGCACCTGCGCAGCGACACCCTCGCCCTCGCGGATGAGCCCGAGCAGGATGTGCTCGGTCCCGATGTAGCTGTGGCCGAGCTGCAGCGCCTCCCGCAAGGAGTACTCGAGGACCTTCTTGGCACGGGGCGTGAAGGGGATGTGGCCGGTCGGGGACTGCTGCCCCTGGCCGATGATCTCCTGGACCTGGGCGCGCACGGCCTCGAGCGAGATGTCGAGGCTCTCGAGCGCCTTGGCTGCGACACCCTCGCCCTCGTGGATCAGGCCAAGGAGGATGTGCTCGGTCCCGATGTAGTTGTGGTTGAGCAGGCGGGCCTCCTCCTGCGCAAGGACGACCACCCGCCGGGCCCGGTCGGTGAACCGTTCGAACATTGCTTCGCTCCTGACTGATCGAGACACCTCGATGCTAGCTGCGCCCCGCCGGACGCGACACCCTGATCAACGTGAGGGTGGTCGTGCATGTTCCCGATCTTGAGCGGGCCCGGCTCAGGCCACCCTCCCGGTGACGAGGGCGAAGGTGAGAAACGCGCCGCCGTCGGCCTCGAGCATCTGTTGCACGGGCGAGGTCCGCTCACCCTTGAGCTCGAGCACCGCACGCTCCCACAGCAGCCAGTTGGCGCAGCCGTCGTCCTGGGTCCGCGCCGTGACGTCGGTGAAGGCACGAGAGAACTCCCATTGGCTCCGCAGCCACTGCGCAGTGTGCCAGGCCGCGCTCTCGGCGCCGACGACCTTGTCGATGTGATCGGGGATCTCGCCGAGCTCACGCACCTCGGTCGTCAGTGCCGGTGTTGCGACACCGAGCTGGCCGCTCGGCTTGAGGAACGTCGCGACATACGGCGGATAGTGATCCCCCGTCCCGAAGTACTCCCAGGCGTCGATGCTGACGATCGCGTCGAAGGTGCCCCTGCCGAAAGGTAGGCGGTGCCCGTCGACGCGCATCGCGAGGACCTGGTCCGCGACGCCCTCCGTGCGGAAGACCGCACCGGCCTCGCTCGGATCGACCCAGAGGTCGGCCGCGATCACGCTGACGCCGAACTCCTTGGCGAGGAACACCGAGGTCGCCCCGAGCCCCGATCCGAGGTCGAGCACGCGCATGCCGGGCCGTAGGTCGAGATCGGCGGCGAGGTCCTCGAGGAGCCACAGCGGGTGCGGTCCCATGTCGAGGTCGACGAGCCACCGCGCGTCGTACTTCGCGGACTTCGGGAACGTCTCCTTGGTCAGGTTGTCGAGGGCGGGCATGGCTCGATCCTGCGGCATCGCCGCTCGTGCCGTCGAGGCAGGGCCCCCATGGGCGGCCGGGACACCCTACGCATGGTCGTATGCCGCAGAGCCGGCCAGGCGGTCGGGGGTGGCCGCCTCGCCCGAACTCGGGAAGCGGCATACGGCATCCTTCTTCTGATCCTCCTCTTCTTGAGCTTCCTCCGGGCCGCCAGGGACGAGAAGATGTCCCCCATGACTGAGTACAGCATCACGTCCGAGGTCGGCACGCTGCGCCAGGTGATCCTGCACCGACCCGGCCTCGAACTGGAACGGCTCACCCCGTCCAACATGCACGAGTTGCTTTTCGACGACGTGATGTGGCCTACCGCCGCCCGACGCGAACACGACGAGTTCGCCGCTGCGCTGGTCGATCACGGTGTGACGGTCCACCTCCTGCACGACCTGCTCCAGACCACTCTCGAGGTCCACGAGGCGCGTGCTTTCGTGGTCGACCGGATCGTCAACCCGTTCAGCCGCAGTGCGAGCATCGTGGCGCCGATGCGTGACCTGCTCATGGGAGTCGACTCCGCGACGCTGGCGGAACTGCTCGTCGGCGGCGTCCTCAAGTCCGACCTTCCCGCCCACCTGCCCCGTTCGTTGTGGGCCGCGGCACTGCACGACGACGACTTCGTCCTGCCACCGCTGCCCAACCACCTGTTCACGCGGGACACGTCGTGCTGGATCCGTGACGGGGTCTCGATCAACCCGATGGGCAGACCGGCCCGCCAACGCGAGACGCTCCACTACCAGGCGATCTACCGGTGGCATCCGTTGTTCGCGGACGATGACTTCCACATCTGGTATGGGGCGGATGCCGATGAACCGCGCCAGCCGGCTGCGATCGAGGGCGGCGACGTGCTCGTCATCGGCGAGGACACGCTGTTGGTCGGAATGAGTGAGCGCACCACGGCAACGGGCATCGAGAACCTGGCCCGCCCCCTGCTCAATGGTGGTCGGATCGCCCAGGTCATCGTCGTGGAACTGCCCCGCAAGCGTGCCTTCATGCACCTCGACACGGTGCTGACCATGGTCGATCGCGACGCCTTCACCGTCTACCCCGGCCTGCCCCGCGACGGGCGCGTGTTCGTGTTGCGTGGTGGCGACGACGACCCGGGCACGGTGGACGTCGAGCCGGCGCGGGACCTGCAGACGGCGGTGTCCGAGGCGCTCCGCATCGATCGGGTGCGGATGCTGCAGCCGGAGATGGACGCGATGCTGGCCGAACGCGAGCAGTGGGACGACGGCAACAACGTGTTGGCGGTCGCTCCCAACGTCGTGCTGGCCTACGAGCGCAACCTGGCCACCAACGCCATGCTTCGGGCCAACGGGGTCGAGGTCGTCACGATTCGCGGCAACGAGCTGGGTCGCGGGCGCGGGGGCCCGCGGTGCATGAGCTGCCCAATCGAACGAGACCTACTCGGGTGAGTTCTGGACCGGCGCTCCCGCGCTCGTCACGGCAGGTCGTGGCCCTCACGCCCATCTCACGGACACGTGCTCGCGCCACCAGCGCTCGGCGCTATGGGCCGGGTCGGCGGGTACCTCCGCCGCCCGGCTCCACAGCCGGAGGTAGAGGTCGACCGTTGTTCCGGTGAGAACGTGGTCGGCGTCGACGTCGGCTGCGTCGTGGCTCTCGAGCAGGGTCGACCGGACAGGGTGATCCGGACCGAGCTCCATCAGCCACGCGGCGCCCCCGCCGTCCGGGCGCACGAGCAGCCGGGTCTCGACGTCCGGATGCAGTCCCTCTCGGCGACGAGGGACGAAACCGCGCACCAGTTCATCGATGCCGTCGGCGGCGAGGACGGCCGGGAACGACGTCTCGTCCGGCCGAGGCGCCCGGCCGAGCCGCGCCGAGAGGGCATCCACCGCATGGATGGTCGGCTCGTGGGCCATCCGACGGGTCCAGAAGCGCCGGGGGGAGGGGGCGTTCTTGAGGAAGACGAATACATCGAGGTCCTCCGGCGCGTCCACAAGTGCCTGCAGCAGAGCGGTGGCGCCGTCATCGAACCAGCCCAGCACATCGGGATGATCCCGTCCCTGTCGCTCGAGGGACTGCGCGGAGGCCGCGTCGATCGGGTGCCCCCGCACGTGGGAAGCGGCCCACCGATGGGCCATGCCGACATGCGTGACGAGGTCGAGCACGCTCCATCCCGGGCAGGTCGGCACCGGCGCCGAGAGACCCGAGGCAGTGGCATTCGCCCGGAGCACGGTCGCGGCCCGACCGATGGCGTCGCCGAACTCGTCGAACGTCACGGGCTGGAGCGGTCCGGAAGGCATGACCCTCAGTCTGCCCGACCGGTCCAGACGGGTGGGACGGTCGGCTACTACCATCCCGTCATGGCCAAGAACTCACTTGCAGAGGCTTCAACCTCGACAAAGATCCTGCTGGGTGCCCTCGGGGTGGTGCAGCTCAGCCTGCTGGGCGCATCCCACTGGGACATCACGCACCGCGATGCCTCGGAGCTACGCGGGTCGAAGGCGAAGTGGCGTGCCATCTCGCTCATCAGTTTCGTCGGCCCGATCTGCTACTTCCTGCGCGGCCGCAAGTAGCCCGGCCCAGTCCGAGCGCTGGAAGCGAAGCGCTGCGCCCCTCGCGACGGGCACGACGGTAGATTTGCCGTGCGGCCCGTTCAGAGGCCGTTCGCCCACTACCGACGGAGGACCCCGTGGACGCCAGCGACCTGCTGCGCAACTCACTGCTTCACCTGTCCAAGTCCGAGCGCATCCGAGACCTCGTCGAGCAGGCCCCGGTGTCGCGCTCCGTGGTCAAGCGCTTCGTGCCGGGCTCAGAGCGCGCCGATGTCGTCGGAGCCGTCGCGGATCTCGCCGCATCGGGCAGGCTGGCAACCATCGACTTCCTCGGCGAGGACACCCTCGATAAGGCGCAGGCGACCTACACCAAGGACGCCTACGTGGGCCTGCTGCGGGCACTGCACGAGCAGGGCCTCGCCGAGAGCGGCGTCGTCGAGGTGTCCCTCAAGCTGACCGCGCTGGGCCAGTTGCTCCCCGGTAACGGCCCTGAGATCGCCCTGGAGCATGCTCACGAGATCTGCCAGGTGGCGGCTGACGCCGGGACCACCGTGACCCTGGACATGGAGGACCACACGAGCACCGACCACACTCTCGAGGCGTTGCGGACGCTGCGCCAGGACTTCCCCACCGTGGGCGCGGTCGTGCAGGCCTACCTGCACCGCACCGAGGCCGACTGCCGGGATCTGGCTTCGCCCGGGTCTCGGGTGCGCCTGTGCAAAGGCGCCTACGAGGAGCCGGAGTCGGTCGCCTTCCAGGCGGGCGCCGAGGTCGACAAGTCATACGTGCGCTGCCTCAAGGTCCTCATGCAGGGTCCGGGCTACCCCATGGTGGCCACCCACGATCCTCGGCTCATCGAGATCGCCGGCGCCCTGGCGGCGCAGGCGGGTCGGGCGGCGGACTCCTTCGAGTACCAGATGCTCTACGGGATCCGGCCCGACGAGCAGAAGCGGATCGCCGACCGTGGTGACCAGATGCGCGTCTACGTCCCTTACGGCGACCAGTGGTACGGCTATCTCATGCGCCGCATGGCCGAGCGTCCCGGCAATGTCACGTTCTTCCTTCGCGGCCTCGTGACCAAGGGTTGACGGCATCGATGATCGTCATCTTCGGGGCAGGCGTGATGGGCGAGACCCTCCTGTCCGGGCTGCTTCGCGCCGGACGCAGCCCCAGCGACCTGGCCATCACGGAGCGCTCTGCCGAGCGGGGTGAGACGCTGGCGGCCAAGTACGGGGTCGCCCTGCTGTCCAATACCGAGGCAGCGACGCGTGCCGACACCCTCGTCCTCGTCGTCAAGCCACAGGACATGGCGACCCTTCTCGACGAGGTGCGCGACCACGTCGTCGCCGGCAACATCGTGATCTCGCTGGCGGCGGGTATCACCACGGAGTTCCTCGAGTCGCACCTGCCCGAAGGCTCATCGGTTATCCGGGTCATGTTCAACACGCCCGCTCTCGTCGACCAGGGGATGGCCGGGATCTCGCCGGGGCGGCACTGCCTCGACGAGCATCTCGACGAGGCCGACGCGCTGCTGAGCTCCTGCGGCAAGGTCCTGCGGCTCGAGGAGAAACACCTCGATGCCGTCACGGCGATCTCCGGCAGCGGCCCTGCCTACATCTTCTACGTCGTAGAGGCGATGATCGAGGCTGGGGTCGTACTCGGGCTTCCCCGCACGGTCGCGACCGAACTCGTCGTGCAGACCCTCTACGGCGCGGCGACCATGCTGAGGGACACCGGAGAGCACCCAACCGTCCTGCGCGAGCAGGTCAGCTCGCCGGGCGGCACCACCGTCGCAGCCCTGCGCCAGCTCGACGATCACAAGGTCCGGGCCGCCTTCGTCAACGCCATCGAAGCGGCAGCCGCCCGCTCCAAGGCGTTGGCATCCGGGCAGGTCTGAGAGCAGGCCAGGCACATGACCGGCGGCACGAGCGAGAGTGGGCACAGCGGCATACGGTCCGTAAGCCTGCCGGGGTTCCACCTGCACGAGATCCACCCGGGGGACTGGGCGAGCCACCGGGACATCCGGCTCGAGATGCTCCGGGACGCACCAGATGCGTTCTGGTACACATACGCCGACGAGGCGGCCTTCGAGGAGGCCGATTGGCGCTCGCGGATCGAGGGCGCCTGGCTGGTCCAGGCCCACGATCGCACCGGGGTGATCGGCAGTGCCGGACTCGGGTCGCACTGGGAGCCCGAGCGGGCCCACACGGCGACCCTCTTCGCCATGTACGTCGCTCCGCGGGCTCGCGGTGCGGGGGTGGGCAAGGCGCTCGTGCGAGCGGTCCTCGACGAGGCCAGGCGGCGGGGCAAGGACCGCGTCGTGCTCGAGGTCGCCGACGTCAACACGGCCGCGATGGGACTCTACGAGCGGAGCGGGTTCGTCCGGACCGGGGTCACCCACCCCCATCCACGACGGGCCGAATCGGTGGGGGTCGAGATGGAGTATGTCTTCTCCGCATCCGAGTGAGATCCCCGGCACGTGAGGCGGGAGAGTTCGCGCGCCCACTTTCGCGGAGGAGGCGTCGGCATGCCAAGGTGGACCCATGAGCGAGATCACGGTGCGCGCCCTGGGCGAAGAGGACTGGCAGGAATACCGGACTGTACGACTGGCGGCGCTGCAGGAGTCACCTGAGGCGTTCGTCGCCACGTTCGCGGAAGAGGAGGCGTACGACGAGGCCCGCTGGCGCTCCCGGATGAACCGGTCGGATCGGCTCGTCGCCGAGCGCGATGGTGCCCAGATCGGGGTCCTGTCGTTGGGTCTGGCACGGACCGAGGACGCGGAGAACGCCGAGGGCGTCGAGGACCCCCAGATCGGCGAGATCTTCGGGCTCTGGGTCTCACCCGCGGCCCGCGGCACCGGTGCGGCGACCCGACTGGTCAAGGAGGCCGCCCGCGTGGCCCGTAAGAAGGGCCACAGCCACATCATCTACTGGGTCGGCACCGAGAACGGTCGAGCCGTCGCCTTCGCGAGCGGCATCGGATTCCGGCCGACCGGCTCCCGCCGCCCCATGGGGGTGGTGAGCGAGGAGGACGGCGACCAGGAGATCGCGATGATCCTCTCGCTCGCGCAGCAGACCGGGCCGCAGGCACGCTTCTGAGCAGACGGGACGGTGCCGACCGGTCAAGGCCTGATCAGGGCCTGATCAGGGCCGGGCGGCGAAGCGCTCGAGCAGTTCCGTCGGTCCGCTGACGATGAGCATGTGGTGTGCCGAGATCTTCGTGGCGGGAACCGCATAGGTGAAGTCCTCGCCGGGCGCCTTGACCCCGACGACGGTGACTCCGTACTTGCGCCGGATCTGGCTCTGCTCGAGGGTGAAGCCGATCGTCTCGGTCGGTGGCTTGATCTTGACGATCGCGAATCCGTCGTCGAACTCGATGTAGTCGAGCAGTTTGCCGTTGACGAGGTGGGCCACGCGCCGCCCGGCATCGGACTCCGGGGAGATGACATGGTGGACGCCGATCCGATCGAGGATGCGCTTGTGCTCCGGGGAGAGAGCCTTGGCCCAGATCGACGGGACGCCGGCATCGACGAGGTTGGCGGCCGCGAGCACCGACGACTCGATCGATGAGCCGATGCGGACGATGGCGATCTTGGGCTCGGCGTTCATGACCATCTCGGTTGCGCTGGACTGAGCCATATCGGCGTGCACGACGCGGGCGACCTTGTTGACGTAGCTCTCGGCCAGCGCGTTGTTCTTCTCGACGGCCAGGACCCGGTGCCCGAGGCGGGTCAGCTCGAGGGCGACGGCCGAGCCGAACCTGCCCAGGCCGATGACGAGGACGTCGTCATCGAACAACTTGTTCCTCGCCATGACTCTCCTCGTGAGGCCTGTGGATACGCGATAGCGTCTTCATCATGCCAAGCCAGCTCCGGGTCGTCTGGGACGACGACTTCACAAAGTACAACTTCGGCCCGAGCCACCCCATGGCACCGATCCGGTTGGATCTCACCGCTCGCTTGTGTGATGCGCTCGGCGTGTTCGACGTCGAGGGGGTCAGGGTCAGGGGAGCGGCTCCGGCGCCCGATGACCTCCTCGCGACGGTTCACGAGGCGGACTATATCGACGCCGTCCGGGCCGCGTCGATCGATCCGGCCAGCGCCGACTTCGCCTACGGGCTCGGTACCGGTGACGATCCGGCGTTCGAGGGCATGCACGAGGCGAGCGCGCGAGTCGTCGCGGGGACCGTCGACAGCTGCCGCGCGGTCTGGGAGAAGGAGTCTGAGCACGCGGTGAACTTCACCGGGGGCATGCACCACGCGATGCCGAGAGCCGCGTCCGGCTTCTGCATCTACAACGACGCCGGCGTGGGGATCGCCTGGCTGCTCGAGCACGGCGCCGAGCGGGTGATGTACATCGACGTCGACGTGCACCATGGCGACGGGGTGGAGCGGATCTTCTGGGACGATCCTCGGGTGCTGACCATCTCGATCCACGAGACCGGCCGTGCGCTTTTCCCAGGCAGCGGGTGGCCGACCGACCTCGGCGGCCCGACAGCGACCGGCTCCGCCGTCAACGTGGCCCTGCCTCCGGGAACCGCCGACGCTGACTGGCTGCGCGCCATCCACGCGACCGTGATGCCACTCGCCCGAGCCTTCCGTCCGGACGTGCTCGTGACGCAGCACGGCTGCGACACCCACGCCGAAGATCCGCTCGCGCACTTCGCGCTGAGCGTCGATGCCCAGCGCGCGGCGGCGGACTCGCTGCACCGGCTCGCCCACGAGGTGTGCGCCGGCAGGTGGATCGCGCTCGGTGGCGGCGGCTACGAGGTCGTCAACGTCGTCCCGCGGGCGTGGACGCACCTGACAGCCATCGCCGCCCACGCGCCGATCAAGACCTCGGCGTCAGTACCGCAGGGGTGGCGGGATCATGTCCTGCACGTGACGGGCAGGCCCGGTCCGAGCCGGATGGGCGATCTCGGTCCCGGTGATGGCCCGGTCTGGTGGCGGTCCTGGGACATGGGCTTCGACCCGGGAAGCGCCATCGACCGCGCGATCATGGCCACTCGGCAGGCGGCCTTCCCCCTCAACGGCCTCGACGTCTACTTCGACTGAAGCTGGAGATCTCTGCCTATTGCTTCCCTCCCGTCACATGAGCCTCTAAGGTTTGGTCTTGTACCTGGGTGCTGTTTCGCCGGAGGGGAAGCCGGCGACATCCAGGTGCCCCTAGAGATCGGGGTTTCACATGACGAATGAGCGTAAGCTCGCCGAGGTTCGGTTCCTCACCGTCGCCGAAGTCGCCTCGATCATGCGCGTGTCGAAGATGACCGTGTATCGGCTCGTCCATGGAGGCGATCTGCCGGCGATTCGGGTCGGGCGCTCCTTCCGGGTTCCGGAGGATGCCGTCCACACCTACCTGCAGACGTCATATATCGACACCGCGTGAGTGGTACAGCAC
>JAKDLQ010000073.1 GCA_030452775.1 Micrococcales bacterium
CGATGGGCTTGGAGTGGGAGCAGGTCGTCATCGACGCGGCTGATCCGGCCGGTCTCGGGCAGTGGTGGGCGGACGCGCTCGACTGGGTCGTGGTCAACGACTCGCGCGAGGAGTTCGAGATCCGCCCGGCCGCCGACCGCCTGCCTGGGCTGCTGTTCGTGGCTGTCGGTGCCGCCAAGGTGGCGAAGAACCGGCTTCATCCCGATTTCCGGCCGGACGACCAGGACGAGGCGGTGGCCCGTTTCCTCGCGCGCGGTGCCCGTCGGGTCGACATCGGCCAGGGCGAGCAGCCCTGGGTGGTGCTTGCCGATCCGGAAGGCAACGAGTTCTGCGTGCTGGCCAAGCGCCAGCGCTGACGGCGAACGACCGCCGACGTCGTCCGATCCGCACCGCCGTCCCATCCGCACCGCCGTCCCATCCGCACCGAGGAGGGCTGCTCACGGGTCGCGTCGGCGGTCCGGCTCGAGCGGTTGCAGGTCGGCGATCTGGTATCGGAAGAACTCGCCGCCCTCCCAACGGTCGGTTCCGTAGTGCCAACCGAGCCGGCCGACGCTAGGGATGGTCAGGCCGGCGAAGGTGCGCTGGGTGGTGAAGGTGCCTCCGAAGCTGTGCCAGTCCCAGTGTCCGGTCTCGTCAGGGTCGCCCCACCGGTCGAAGACGGCAGAGACGATGTCCCCGCCCGGCCCCAGCTGGCACCGAGCCTCGATCGGGGTGTCCCCGACGAGATGGCGGGCGGTGATGTGATCGGCGTCCTCGGCCGACCAGCGCACCCCGAAGCGCGGGAGCATGGCGGTCGGTAACCAGATCGCCTCGGCGCCGCAGCGGCCGGCGGCACTCCGAGAGACGTCGGGCCCGTCCGCCTGCGCCACCGGGACCAGCCCGGCGAGCTTCCAGTCCATCCCGCCCACACCGTCCAGGTAGCGATCGGATCCGCTGATGAGACCCGCGACTCGGGCCGCCCAGACGAAGCCGTCATGCGGCCGCAGGATCTGGCGCGCCCGGAACGGCAGCCACCGCCCGATCTTGATGCTGCCGCGCATCGTGATCTCGACGCACCGCGTCAAAGGTGTGCCCTCAGCGATCGCCTGGGCCAGGTGCCGTCGGACTGGGCCTTCGAGCCCATCCAACTCCGCGGCGGTGAACACCTCCCCAGTGGCGGGTTCACCCGTGGCGGACTCGTTGCGCAGCCGGTGCCGCCAGTCGGCCAGGGTCCAGCCGGCCCTTGACACATGGTCTCGGTCTCGGCTTGTCATCGGTGTGGACGCCATGTCGCGACGGAGACGATATGTTCCTGCGGCCACGGCAGGACGCCACCATCGATACATATCACGCCCCTCACAATAGTTCGCTCCCGTCGCCTCGGGCCGGTGCCGTCGCATCGACGAACGTGGGGGTGCCCATCCCAAAGAACACTTACCCTTGAAGGCATGCACGCACTTGCCAGCCTCGGTCCGGACTGGATGGACCCCGCCTTCCTGCTCGAGCAGTACGGCGGCGCCTTCTTCTGGATCGCCCTGGTCATCGTCTTCATCGAGTGCGGGCTGCTCTTCCCGATCCTGCCGGGTGACACGCTGCTGTTCGCGATGGGGCTGTTCATCGCGACCGGACAGGTGCACGTCAACTTCTTCGTGGCGATGGTGCTGCTCAGCGTGGTGGCATTTATTGGCAACGTGAGCGGCTACGAGATCGGCCGGGCCCTCGGCATCCCGCTCTACGAACGGCAGGGGCGCTTCATCAACCGTCGCAACTTCGACAAGACCCGCGGCTTCTTCGACCACCACGGCAACAAGGCGCTCGTCATCGGCCGGTTCGTCCCGATCGTGCGGACCTACATCACCGTCGTCGCCGGGGTGAGCCGGATGGAGCGCCGCCGCTTCTTCACGTGGAGCGCCATCGGCGCCGTCGGCTGGGTCGTGAGCATCATGGTCCTCGGCTACGTCCTGGGACAGGCGTTCCCGGCGCTGCAGCACAACATCGAGGCCCTCATCCTGCTCATCGTCGCGTTCTCGCTGATCCCGATGGTCTTCGAATGGTGGCGGCACAAGCGCAAGGCCGCGGCAATCGCCACCGAGGTCGGTGACGCAGCGACCGACATCGCCGACGAGGTGACCGGCGACGGGCGCCGTTGACTGCGCAGCATGCCCGGCGAGGCGGGGCATAGTGGCGCGAGTAGACGATGCTGGTTCGGACGATGCGGGTTCGTTGGGGCGACATATCGACTGATCGAACCGGGATCGTCCTCTCCGGCCGATGTCGGGCGTCGAGACCCCACGCTCCGCCCGGAGTCCGGTTAGTCGTTGGGGATATTCCGGAGTCCGGTCAGTCGTTGGGGATATTGCGGTCCACGTTGGGATTGGGGACGTTCGGATCGACCGGCGCTGACTGCACGCCGCCGGGCTGAGTCGACGGCCCACCGATCCCACCGGGCTGCGTCGAGGCTCCCACCGACGGCCCCGCTGCCGAGCCGCCCGACCCGAACGAGACGTTGGGCACCTGCGCCTCGATGGCCGGCGTCTCGAAGTACTCGGCGCGCCCGATCTTGCCCAGACCGGCGATGATGTTGCTCGGCACCGACTCGACCTTGGTGTTGAGGTCGCGCACGAGCGCGTTGTAGTAGCGCCGCGAGCTGGCGATCCGATCCTCGGTGCTCGTCAGCTCCTGCTGCAGGGCCAGGAAGTTCTGGTTGGCCTTGAGATCCGGATAGGCCTCGGAGATCGCCATGAGGCGACCGAGGGCCTGGCTCAACTCGCCCTCGGACGCGGCGGCCTGCGCCGGCCCCTGACCCCCCGACATGGCCGCGGACCGGGCCTTCATGACCGCTTCGAGCGTGCCGCTCTCGTGGGCCGCATAGCCCTTGACGGTCTCGACAAGGTTGGGAATGAGGTCGTGCCGGCGCTTGAGCTCGACGTCGATCTGACGCCACCCCTCCTCGACCTTGTTGCGAAGGCCGATGAGGCCGTTGTAGGCGCTGACGCCCCAGATGGCGGCCAGCACGACGATGCCGAGCAGGATCCAGACGACGATCATGAGTACTCCATCAGGTCAGAGTGCGATGCCTCGATCCTAGAGCCTGACCAAACATCCCGGCCCGGCCCACGGGCGCTCCGATCCTCCCTCGCCGGCGCTCGGTCGATTCTCACGCCCTAGGCCAGGCGAACCCATCGCGGCCCGGCCCACGGACGCTCCGATCCTCCCTCGCTGGCGCTCGGTCGATTCTCACGCCCTAGGCCAGGCCGAGCTCCGCGAGGGAGTAGACATATCGGTACTCCACTCCCGCAGCCCGGATCACCTCGCCGGCCCCCGTGGCGCGGTCGGCGATCGTCGCGACCGCCACCGGCCGCGCGCCGACCTCCCGAACGGCCGCGAGCGCCTCGAGCGGCGAGGCCCCGGTCGTCGTCGTGTCCTCGACGACGAGCACGTCGCGGCCCGTGATGGCCGGGCCCTCGACCCGCTGCTGCAGCCCGTGCGCCTTGCCCGTCTTGCGGACCACGAAGGCATCCAACCGCTCGCCTCCCGCGGCCGCCGCATGCAGCATCGAGGTCGCCACCGGGTCCGCCCCGAGCGTGAGGCCGCCGACGGCGGCATACGACAGGTCTTTGGTCAGCTCGCGCATGACGATCCCGACGAGCGGGGCCGCCTCGCCGTCGAGCGAGATCCGCCGCAGGTCGACGTAGTAGTCGGCCTCCCGCCCGGAGGAGAGGGTGACCCGCCCGTGGACGATCGCCCGGCCCTTGATGATCTCGAGCAGTCGGGCGCGGGCGGCAGCTACATCGGTCACGCCCAGATCGTATGCCGCCGGGCGTGCTCCCATCGCGCCCGGAGCAGGAGGACGGGCTCCACCTCACGGCCCGGGTCGGCCCGATGTCGGCGAGGACAGAGAGCATCCCGAGCGCGACGAGGCGTCGACGAGCAGCCCCACACCGACGAGGAGCCGGCCGACATCGCCCCAATGCCGGTCACCGCCTCAGCAGGTCGATGAACGTGTCGGAGGAGATGACGGGGGCGAAGTAGTCGTTGATCCGCTCGAACGTCGCCGCCTCCTGGTCGGGTCGCTGGGCTCCCGTCGCGTCACCGATGACAATGGGCAGCAGCCCATGGTCACGGGCCGCGCGGGCATTGCCCTCGACGCACCAGTCCAGGTGGATACCGGTGAGCACAAGCACCTCGACGTGCTGGCGCGCCAGGGTGAGCGGCAGGTCCGTGCCGGTGAACGCGGTCTGGAGCGCCTTCTCGTAGAGTTCGTTGTCCTCCGGCTGCACCAGTGCGCGGAGGTCGCTGACGAGCGCGTCGTCCCAGGCCCGCTGCTCGGGCGTGACGTCGAGATGGCCGGTCCACGACCGGTACTGCGCACGGTCGAAGACCGTCTGCGGATAGGCGTCGCGGAAGATCGTGAACCCGATCCAGTTGAAAGACACGAAGTTGGTCGCGGCTCGCGCGGCGCGCGCAACCTTCACGGTGGCCTCGAGGCTGCCCCGGAAGGCGTGTCCTTCGCTGTACTGGACCCCGCCCTCCCGATAGAGCGAGTTCGACTGGCTGATGGAGAGGAATGCCGCCGGGCGCGACAGGATCTCGCGCAGGTCGAGCGACTGCCACTGGGGTGCCAGCGGCGGGATCAGGTGGGCGTTGCTGGGCGGGAAGTCCGCTGGGTCGAGGGTCGCGGAGTGGGTGGGAACGTCGATCTGGGTGGTCATGTCGATCCTTCGGTTCAGGGGGTGCTTGTCGTCAGATGTCAGTGCGCGGCACTGACAGGCATCGGACAACACGACATGGAGCCGATCCGGCATAGATCGACGTGGCGTCGTGAGAACAGCCGCAGGCCGTGGGCCTGGACACCGGCAAGCGCATGAGACATGCATTTCCTCCATCGTTCCCGGCTTTAGCACCCGCTCCCGCACCACACGTGGCGAGGGGGGTTGCTGCGGCGTCGACGAGCCAGGTCTCTCGGCCGCTCTTGATGAACGTGACGACCGTAGGTCTCGGCAACGGATCGCAGAAACGCCGTCTCAGCATGCGGGACCGCCGTCCAGCAGGTGACTCGATCACGCACTGGAACCCACGGCCGTATGCCGCTGGGCTCGGCCCTCAGCTTCCTGGCCTGCCGAGGTCAGCGGCGGCGGCGCAGCTGGCCGCGACCGCGGACGAGCGAGCGGGGCAGGACTCGCAGCAGGCCGACCACGGCCTTGTACTGGATGCTCGGCACCGAGACGACCCGGCCCTTGGCGACGTCATCGAGGCAGTCCGCCACGAGCTGGTCGACATCGAGCCAAAGGAATTCCGGGGCCTGCCTGGAGAGCCGCGCCCGCTCGTGGAACTCCGTGTGGGTGAAGCCGGGACACAACGCGGTGGCGGTCACGCCGGTGCCCGCGAGCTCGGTCGCCAGCCCTTCGGTGAAGACGGTCACCCACGACTTGGCCGCCGAGTAGGTCCCGGACGCGAGGAAGGCGGCGACCGACGAGACGTTGATGATCGAGCCTCGACCACGCTCACGCATGCCGGGTGCGGCGGCGTGCGTGAGGACGAGCACGGCCCGGACGAGGACGTCGAGCAGCGCCTCCTCGTCGCGCAGATTCCCTTGCAGGAAGGACGACTTGAGCGCGAAGCCTGCATTGTTGACGAGCACGTCGACCGGCCGGTCCCGGTCGGCGGCCCGGTCGGCGACCGTCTGCAGCGCGGCCCGGTCGGACAGGTCGGCCACGAGCGTCTCGACGTGAGCGGCATACGTGCTGCTGAGGTCTCGGGCCACCTGCTGAAGACGCGCGTAGTCACGCGCGACGATGACCAGGTCATGGCCGCGGCGGGCGAGCTGGACGGCGAACTCGTGGCCGATGCCCGAGGTCGCTCCGGTGATGAGGGCGGTGGGCTTGCCTGACGTCATGCTCGACAGCCTAGGCACCCGCTGCGCCCACGCGTCTAGGGTGGTGAGTCGTGCGTATCGCCACCTGGAACGTCAACTCCATCCGCGCCCGCATCGATCGTGTCGCGGCCTTCCTCACCCGCTCCGACGTCGATGTCCTCGCGATCCAGGAGACCAAGGCGAGGGAGGACCAGTTCCCGTTCGAGCGCTTCGAGGCGCTCGGATATCGAGTGGCGCACCACGGACTCAACCAGTGGAACGGTGTCGCCATCGTCTCGCGCGTCGGCCTCGATGACGTCACGGTCGGCTTCGACGGCATGCCGGGCTGGGGCGACCCGCTCGTGCCCGAGGCGCGGGCCATCGGCGCGACGTGCGACGGGATCAGGGTGTGGTCGCTCTACATCCCCAACGGTCGGGCCCTCGATGACCCGCACCTGGCCTACAAGCTCGACTGGCTCGGCGCGCTGCAGGTGGCTGGGCGAGGCTGGCTGTCCGACGATCCGCGGGCCCAGATCGCCCTGCTCGGGGACTGGAACATCGCCCCCCAGGACGAGGACGTGTGGAGCGTGGAGTACTACGAGGGCCGGACCCACACCTCGCCCGGGGAGCGGGCCGCCTTCCAGGGTGTGCTCGATGCCGGGTTCGTCGACGTGGTGCGCCCCCACCTACCGGGACCGGGGATCTACACATACTGGGACTACACGCAGCTGCGCTTCCCGAAACGTCAGGGCATGCGGATCGACTTCGCGCTCTGCTCGCCGGCCCTCGCCGAGCGCGTCGAGGGTGCCGCGATCGACCGGGAGGAGCGCAAGGGCAAGGGCGCGTCCGATCATGCACCGGTCATCATCCAGGTCGGGCTCCCAGTGAATTGACAGCCCGCACACAGGTCATCACAGGCCGCGTTCAGCCACGCGACCTATCGTCGATGAGATGAGTGCGGATCGGCCCCGGATCACCCGGATCTTCACGCTGCTCGCAGGCTTCCTCGCCGCGGCCCTCGTCCTCGGCATCCTCACCTCGGGGCTGCTCATGCCGGGAGCGGCCGCCGTGGGGGCCCTCACCCGGTCCGGTGAGGACGCCTTCCACTCGCTGCCGAACGACTTCACCGTCAATCCGCTCGCGCAGGGTTCACGCATCCTCGCTGCCGACGGGTCCCTCATCGCCACGCCTCAGAGCAAGAACCGGCACGTCGTCTCCCTGCGGCAGGTCGCGCCGATCATGCGCAAGGCCCAGGTGGCGATCGAGGACAGCCGCTTCTATGAACACGGCCCGATCGACCCGCAGGGGCTCATCCGGGCCGCCTTCGAGGATCTGCGCTCCGGGACCGCGACGCAGGGTGGGTCGACGATCACCCAGCAGTTCGTCAAGATGAGCCTGCAGGAGCAGGCGCTGGCGAACGGGAACACCTCGGCGGCGAAGGCCGCGGTGGAGAAGTCAATGCTGCGCAAGATCGTCGAGCTTCGCTACGCCGTGGCGCTCGGCCGGAAGTGGAGCAAGGACCAGATCCTGCAGGGCTACCTCAACCTGGCGTACTACGGAGATCAGGCATACGGCGTCGAGGCGGCGGCCCGGCACTACTTCGGGGTCCACGCCGCCAAGCTGACCCTGACCGAGGCCGCCACCTTGGCCGGTCTCGTCCAGCGCCCGAGCGCCACCGACCCGGTCCACCACCCGAAGGCGGCGACCGCGCGGCGCAACGTCGTCCTCGACCGTATGCGTGAGCTGGGCATCATCACCCGCGCCCAGTGGCACGCGGCAAAGGCCCGGCCGATGGCGAAAGACCTGCACGTCACCTACCTGCCCAGCACCTGTGCGGCGTCGAGCTACCCGTACTTCTGCGATTTCGTGCTCCGGTGGCTCGAGGAGCAACCGGCCCTCGGACCGAACGTGGAGGCCCGACGCAACCGCATCTACTCCGGCGGGCTGACGATCCGAACGACCTTGGACCCACACGTCCAAGGCATCGTGGACCGATCGATCCGTGAGGTCGCACCCGAGCACAACACGCTCGCGGTAGGGGCCGCCGCCTATGTGACCGAGCCTGGCACCGGCAAGGTCCTCGCCTTCGGTCAGAACACGAAGTACGGCCTCACCGCATCCTCTCGCGGAACCTCCGTCGACTACGCCCTGGACCAGCAGTATGGCGGCTCCGGCGGATTCCAGTTCGGCTCCACGGCCAAGGCCTTCTCCCTCGTGACCGCCATGGCGCAGGGCCTGGGCACGCACGCGACGGTCCAGGCCCCGGCAGCGAACGGGCAGCACGCCGCGACGTTCACGCCACGCGACTTCCCCCAGCCCTGCGGGCTCTCGCAGGATTGGCAGGTCTACAACGACGAGGCCTGGGGCGGCGGGACGATGTCCCTGATGAACGCGACGGCGCAGTCGACCAACACGGCGTTCGTCGCGCTCGCCGAGCGGATCGGCGTCTGCGCCATCCGGGACACGATGGTGGCCTTCGGCATCCACGGCGCCAATGGCGACCCCCTGGGGAAGTACCCGCCGCAGATCATCCTCGGCGCGCAAGCGGTCTCCCCGCAGACGATGGCCAACGCATACGCGGGCCTGGCCGCCGATGGCACCTCCTGCAAGACCTATCCGGTGACCGACGTCAGCGTCGGTGACAAACACCTCTGGCGGCCGAAGCCCGACTGCAAACAGGTGGCCGATCCATCCGCGGTCTCCAAGGCGACGCAGTATCTCGAATACAACATGACCCATGGCTCCGGGATCCTCAATCAGCTTGCGGGTCGTCCGTCGGCCGGCAAGACCGGGACGGCCGACGGCAATTCGCAGTCCTGGTTCGTCGGGTACACACCGAGCCTCGCCACCGCGGTCTGGGTCGGCAACCCCACCGATCCGACGCGGCGCATGTTCGATGTCTCGATGCAAGGCAAGTCGTGCACCGCGATGACCGGCGCCTGCTTCGCGGCTCTGATCTGGCGTCGGATCATGGACCGCACCCTGGACGGGACGCCGGCGGAGTCGATGCCGTGATCCGGGCCCTGCCCTGCGCAGCCTCGGTCTCCCGCCTCGCACCCAACGTCAGCGCGATCAGGCCGCCGAGAAGGGCCGCGATCGCGCCGCCGAGAAAGACCGTCTGGACCTGCACGACTCCCGCCCCGATGAGGGCGTCCGGGTCGAGCGGGCCCGGCAGGTGCCGGACCTGCTCGAAGTAGCGATTGAGACCGATCGAGGTGAGCAGGGCCAGTCCGAGCACCATACCGACCATCCGGGCCAGCACGACGAGGGCACTCGCGACGCCATGAGCGTGCGTCGGGGCGTCGGCCAGGACCGCATTGTTGACCGGTGCCAGGGCCAGGCCCATCCCCACGCCGACGAGGACCAGCGTGACGGTTGTGGGGACCGTGTCATCGATGGAGGCCAGTGTCCACCGTGACATGACGAACATTCCGGCTGCTGCCAGCAGGAGCCCTGCGCCCGCGACGATGCCGTCCCCGAGCCGGTGCAACGTGGCGCCCCCGAGCAGGGCCCCGACCGGAACGGCGACGAGGAAGCGAACGAGGACGAGCGCGGCACCTGTCTCGTCGTAGGACTCGGTGAGGCGGGCGAGGAGCGGCACGTCGACGATGACGGCGACGAGTGCAGCACCGACGAGCAGACTGACCAGGACCGCGGCGCCCCCGCGGCGGTGCAGAACGCCACGCGGGATGAGCGGGTCCGCCGCGCGGTGGTGCCACCAGACGTAGACCGCGCCGACACCGGCGCCGACGGGCAGCAGCGCGTAGCCGAGCGGGCCGACGACTTCCTTCTCCGGGTCCGACGAGGCGAACGTCAGCACGAGGCACGCGAGCGCCGACGTGATGAGCAGGGCCCCGACCAGATCGGTCCGGCGCAGCACCGACCACCAGCGCGGGGCCGTGACGAAGGCGAGCGCGAGGAACACCACGAACGCGGTGGCTCCGATCGGAGTGAGGACCCGCGACTCACCGGTGAAGGGCACGAAGGGCGTCCCGAGCGTGACATCGGTGACGAGGGCGTCGGGGGCGGCCAAGGCAAGCCCACCGAGCACGAGACCGAGCGCCGCCAGCACCCTTGCAGTGGCTGTGCTCCCCGG
>JAKDLQ010000074.1 GCA_030452775.1 Micrococcales bacterium
TCGCGACGACGTCGGCCTGGTCGAGCATGTCGATCTTCTCGAGCTGGCTGCTCGCGCCGAACTCCGGCGTCATGACGTAGAGGGAGACGTCCGAGTGGTCGACGACCGCGGCGTCGCCCTGGCCGATGCCGGGCGTCTCGAGGATGACGAGATCATAGCCGGCTGCCTTGACGATGTCGACGACCTGCTCGAGGTTGTCCGGGACCTGGCTGCGTCCACGGGTCGCCATGGAGCGGAAGAGGATCCGGTCCCCGTCGAGGGACGACATGCGGATCCGGTCGCCGAGCAGTGCGCCCCCACCGCGGCGCCGGGTCGGGTCGATGGCGAGCACTGCGACGCGCAGCTTGTCCTGCTGGTCGAGGCGCAGCCGGCGCACGAGCTCGTCGGTGAGGGAGGACTTGCCGGAGCCGCCGGTGCCCGTGATGCCGAGGATCGGGACGACCCGCTGGGCAGCCGCCTCGTGCAGGCCGTTAACGAGGGCTGCGGGCAGTTCGCCCTCCTGGGCGCCGGTCATGGCGCGGGCGACGTGGGAGCGGTCGCCGGAGACGATGGCCGCGAGGTCCGGGTGGCCGATGTCCCAGGGGTCGTAGTCGCAGTCGGCGATGACGGAGTTGATCATCCCGGCCAGGCCCATCCGCTGGCCGTCCTCGGGGCTGAAGATGTGCACCCCGGAGCTGCGCAGACGCTCGATCTCCTCGGGGACGATGACCCCTCCGCCGCCCCCGACGACCTTGATGTGGTCGGCGCCCTGCTCCGCGAGCAGCTGCACGAGGTACTCGAAGTACTCGACGTGGCCGCCCTGGTAGGAGGAGATCGCGACGCCCTGGACGTCCTCGTCGATCGCCGCGTCGACGACCTCCTTGACCGAGCGGTTGTGCCCGAGATGGATGACCTCGGCGCCCTGGCTCTGCATGATCCGGCGCATGATGTTGATCGAGGCATCGTGACCGTCGAAGAGGCTCGATGCCGTGACGAGCCGGACGTGATGGGCCGGCTGGTGATGCCCGGGCTGGGTCTGTGCCTGGGTGTCGGGCTGGGTCTGTGCCTTGGACTCGGTCTGGGACTTGGCCACGGGATGCCTCCGGTAGAGCGACGCTGGTTGGCCAAATAATAGGACGTCCGACTAATGGACGTCAATGTGATTTGGTCCTACGATGGCGGCATGACGGCAGGAGCACCGATCACCGGGGGTCTGGACTTCGATCCCATCGACGCCGCACGCGCCCAGTGGGTCGAGCGGGACTGGGGTGCGGCGGCCGACGGCATGGCCGCCATCACCTCGCTCATGCGGGCACACCAGATCGCCCTCGCCCGGGTGGAGTCGGCGTTGCGGCCGCTCGGCGTGACCTTCGCTCGCTACGAGGTGCTCATGCTCCTGTGGTTCAGCAAGCGCGGCTCGCTGCCGATGAAGGTCATCGGCTCGCGCCTTCAGGTCCACCCGACCAGCGTCACCAACGCCGTCGACCGGCTCGAGGATGCCGCGCTGGTCACCCGGTCCACGCACCCCGGCGACCGGCGAGCCATCCTCGTGACCCTCACCCCGGCCGGGCAGGAACTCGCCGAGCGGGCGACCAAGACGCTCAACGCGGAGGTCTTCGAGCGACCCGGGCTGGAGGCTCGCGACGTGCACGCCCTCCTCGAGATCCTCACCCGGCTGCGTCGGGCTGCCGGCGACTTCTGAGATGGCGCCGACCGCCTCGGCCCTGGGCCTGGTCCCCCGCGCCGAGCAAGGGGTCACCGCATGGCGCAACGGCGGCGGGGTCACGCGGGCGCTGGCGACCTGTCGACGCGGCGGCGAGGTGCTCTGGCGGGTGAGCATCGCCCATATCGATCGGGATGGCGTGTTCTCGCCGTTCCCCGGACTGGATCGCCGGCTGACGCTCGTGGCCGGTCACACCCTTGCCCTCACCATCGACGGCCACGAGTATCTCGTGCGCTGCGGCTGCTCGATAGACTTCTCCGGCGATGCCGACGTGTCGTGCACGGTCCCCGGTGGACCGGTCGAGGCTCTCAACGTCATGACCCGACGCGGGACACCACCCCGCATTCCGGTCGATGTCCCGCTCGATGGCACTCGGGGGGTCCGCGTCGCTGCCGGTGACCTCGCGCTGCTCGTGTCCGGTGCGACGACCGTGACGGTGCCAGGCGGTGCGGGTGCTCGTCATCGGATGGGCGCACTCGACGCGCTCGTCCCCGCGGCCGGAGCGGATCGCTGGGTTACTGGGGCGGGCCGACTCCTCGTCGTGCACTGCTGAGACAGCCCTGCACGGGCGACGGCTCGGCTATGGCTCGGCTCGGCTATGGCTCGGCTCGGCCCACTCGGGACAGGTCCGTGAGCGTCTCGTCGAGGGCGGCGAGCAGCCGGTCGGCATCGGATCGGGCGAACACCAGGGGGGGCCGGATCTTCACGACGTCCTCGTGCGGGCCGCTGGTGCTCACCAGCACCCGCCGGTCCCGCAGTCCGTTGACGATGTCGTCTGCGGCGTCCGGCGCGGGCTGCCCCTCCCGGACCACATCGACACCGGCGAACAAGCCTGCGGCACGGACATCCCCGAGCAGTTCGTGTCTGCTGCTCAGCTCCCTCAGCCCCGCCGCGAGGTGCGCCCCCACGTCCGCGACGTGCTCGCGCAGCTGCTCCTGCTCGAGGACGTCCAGTACGGCGGACCCGACCGCGCACGCGACCGGGTTGCCCCCGAAGGTGTTGAAGTAGCGGGTGCGTGCCCCGAACTCTGTCGCCACCGCGGGGCTCGTGACGACGCCGGCCATCGGGTAGCCGCCCCCCATCGGCTTGCCGAGCGTGACGAGATCGGGCACGAGGCCATGCCGCTCGAACCCCCACATCGCCGGAGCAAGGCGGGCGAACCCCGCCTGCACCTCGTCGGCCACGAAGAGGCCGCCCTGCGCCCGGATCTCGGCGGCCGCCGGCCGGAGCGATCCGGCGGGCTCGGGCAGCATCCCGTCGCTGGCGAAGATGGTGTCGACCAGGAGCATCGCCGGCCGGATACCGTGCCCGGACAGGTCTTGGGCGGCTGCTCGCACATCGGCGGCGAGGACGTCGCCGGCCGGGCCGCGCCGCTCATGCGGGTCCGGCGGTGGCACGGTGCGCACGTGCTCCGCGACGCCGAGACCGAGCGATGGCGACATCTGCGCCACCGCGGTCGTGACACCGTGGTAGGCGTGATCGGTGACGATGACGCCGTCGGCCCCGGTGACGGTCCGGGCCATCCGATAGGCGAGATCGTTGGCCTCGCTGCCGGTGCAGGTCAAGGTGAGCTGTGACAAGGATGCGGGGAAGTACGCGAGGAGGCGCTCGGCATACTCGATGATCCCGTCGGTGAGGTAGCGGGTGTGCGTGTTGAGGGTGGCGGCCTGCTCGGCCATCGCCTGGACCACGTGGGGGTGGCCGTGGCCGACGCAGGCGACGTTGTTGTAGGCGTCGAGGTAGGCGTTGCCGTCCGGGTCGAACAGCGAGACGCCCTCGCCTCGGACGAAGTGCACCGGCTCGCGGTAGAAGAGTCGGTAGGCCGCCCCGAGGCGCTGGGTGCGCCGCTCGAGCAGTGCCGCCTCACGCGCCGGCAACCGACCCTCCTGCCCGTCTCCGTCGAACGCATTGGCCATCCGCACCGTGCTCACCTGACTCACGTGTCCTTTCCAATCGCATCGCAGAGGAAGGCGGTCGCCTGCCCGCATCCCAGCGACTGCAGGCGGCGCAGCCCCTCCCGGGCGGCCGCAGCGTTGCGCAGGATGTACTCCCGGTTGCCCGGCCGCTGCCGGGCCTGCCAGGCGGTGATCGTCATCGTGAGCACCCAGCGCGCCGCGATGAGGTCGACGAGCACCTCGATCTCCTCCGGCCGCAACGGGATCTGCCGGTGGTAGCCCACGAGCACGTCGGCCGGCCCCGCCATCGGGTGCCCGCCATCGCGCATCTGGTATGCCGCTGTCGTCGCCACGTCCTGCACCAGCGGCGCGCGCAGCAGGTCGCCGAAGTCGATGACCCCCGAGACCCGCGGGTCGTCCACCGCGACCGTGAGGACGTTGTCGAGGTTGGCATCGTTGTGGATCACCTGTCGGCGCAGCCCGGGGATCTGAGGTCCTGCGTGCGACCGGAAGTGCTCGAGTGCACCCCGGACGAGGTCCTGCTCGGCAGGTGGCAGGACGTCCACAACGGGCTCCACCCGCTCGACGCGGTGAGCGTCCCAGGCGAGGTCCTGCACGTGGCCGGGATGGTCGAGGTCGGCCAGCGCCCGGTCCAGCTTGGCAACGAAGGCGCCGACGTTGCGGGCCAGCCGCGGGGACGGGACGCTGCGCGCCATCGGCACGCCGGGCAGGTAGGAGTACATCCGGACCCGGAGTGGCTCGCCGCCGGTGGACGGATCGGCCCATCGCGCGGTAGGACCCTCCTGCCCCAGCGGCATACGGACCCGTGCCACCGGCAGGGATGGAGCCCTCGCCCGGACGTGCTCAAGGACGATGCTCTGCAGCTCGGTGAACTCCGGCGGCTCGTGCGAGTGCACGACCTTGAGCACCCAACTGGTCCCGTCGGGTTCGGTGACCCGGAAGTTGCGGTCCCGCTCGCCGCCGAGCTCGGTGGCCACGCCCTGCACGCCGAACAGCTCACCGGCCAGACGCTCGGCCAGCGAGACGTCGAGCGCCGGCGGGGGTACGTCGAGCAACGCGCCGAGGATCCTGGGCTGCACGTCTGAAGCCTAGGTCACCGGGCGCGTCAAGAGCGCCGTCAGGAGCGAGCGGATGAGTCCGAGTAGATGGCCTTGCCGAGCCACTGGCCGCCGTCGACAGACAGCACGTCGCCGTTGATGTAGCCGGCCCGCTTCGAGTCGAGCAGGAAACTCGCGGACTCCGCCACCTCCTCGGGCGTGGTGAAGCGGCCCGCTGGGACGCTGCCGAGGACGCGAGCCCGGTCCGCTTCCGTGGGCCACAGCGCCGCGCCCGCGCCCTCGGTCTCGGTGGGGCCGGGAGAGACGCAGTTGACGCGTACGCCGCGGCCGCCCCACTCCGCGGCCAGCGTCCGGGTCATGGCCAGGACGCCGCCCTTGGCCGCCGCGCTGTGGACCGTGCCCGGGTGGCCGTGCCAGGCGTAGCTCGCGATGACATTGAGGATGGCCCCTTGGCCGGCTTCGAGCATGTGTCGGCCGGCGGCTCGGGTCCCGTAGAACGTGCCGTTGAGGACGATGTCGACGACCGCGCGCCAGCCGCCCGGCGACAGGTTCTCGGCCGGGGACACGAAGTTCCCGGCGGCGTTGTTGACCATGGCGTCGATGCGTCCGTGCTCGGCGACGACACCGTCGATCGCTGCCGTCAGCGCGTCGGCGTCGCGGACGTCACACGAAGCGACCCCCGCCGTGACGCCGAGCGATTCGATCATCCGGGCGCTCTCCTCGAGTGGCTCCTGGCGGCGGCCGATCACGACGACGGTGCCGCCACCTGCGGCGTAGCGCATGGCGATGGCGCGCCCGATGCCGGACCCGCCCCCGGTCACGACCGCGACCTGCCCCGCGAACTCGGCAAGGGGTGACTTCTCGATCATTCGATGACGTCCTTCTTCTCTCGTGTGGATGGCGAGGTGTTGGTCGGAGGTGTCGATGTGATGACGAGCGCGTCGACGGCGACGGCGCCGCCTGGTCCGACCCGAAGCGGGTTGACTTCGCACTCGGTGACGTCGGGATGATCGGCGATGAGCCGAGAGACGGCCGTGACGGCGTCGGCGGCCGCGTCGAGGTCGACCCTGGGGCGCCCCCTGAAGCCGGTCAGCAGTGGCAGGCCGATGAGCGACTCGATGAGGCGCCTCGCCTCGTCGTGCCCTACCGGGGCCAAGGCGATGGCGACGTCGCGGTAGAGCTCGGCCTGGACCCCGCCGAGCCCGACGAGGACGGTGGGGCCGAAGGCGTCGTCGCGACGAGCGCCGACGATGAGCTCGACGACGCCGGGGCGCAGATCCATCTCCTCGACGACGTAGTCTCCGTCACCGAGGCGCCCAGCAAGGTCGACGAGAGCCTCCCCCACAGCCTCGGGGGTGCTCAGCCCGACGACGACACCGCCGACCTCTGTCTTGTGCTCGAGCCAGCCGGCCTTGAGCACCACGGGCCCGGTCATCCGCTCGGCGGCGGCCTCAGCCTCATCACGGGTCCGGGCGACGGCGGCCACCGGATAGACCAGGCCCGCTGCGGCGAGCCGGTCACGACCCTCGAGATAGGCCATCGGCCCGCTCACTCCGGCGACCGGCCCTTCGCCCACGCCAGACTTCTCGGTGGCGTGAGCGCCGGTCGCCTCGGCCAGTGTTGCGGCGAAACCGAGTGATCGGGCGACGGCGTCGATGGTGAAGAGGGCCGGGACGTGATGCACACGGAGGTTCCGGATTGCCTCGGAGTCAGGGCTCATGCTGTGCACGACGACCGGGCGTCCGTGGTCGAAGACGGAGGCCGCGAGGGTCGCCACGACCTCGAGCTCGCGGGCGAACAGCGTCGGCGTGTCCAACCCGTAGCGTCCGAGGTATCCGGAGACGACGACCGTATCGAACTCACCGCTACGGGCGAGGAGATCGACGATGCGCGGGTAGGTGTCAAGGTCCTGTTCGCCCGCGCCGGCGAGGTCGATCGGGTTGCCGACCCCGGCCCCCTCCGGGAGCAGGGAGGCGACGGCGCCCATCGATGCCAAGGACAGCTGCGGGACGGTGAGGCCGTTGCGGACCATGGCGTCCGCCGCGAGCGCGCCTTGACCCCCACTGTCGCTGACAATCGCGACGCGGCGGCCCTTGGGTAGCGGGCTGCCCAGGAGCAGGTGCGTCAGGTCGATCGCCTGGGCCGGCGTCTCGACGAGGACGGCGCCGGCCGCACGACACGCGGCCGCGACGACGTCGGCGGCCGCGGTGAGCGCCCCGGTGTGAGACCGGGCGGCGGCGCGGCTCGCGTCGCTCGCTCCCACGGTGAGAACGATGACCACCTTGCCCGCTGCGCGCAACCGGGCCATCACGTCGACGAGCCGGCGGCCCCGATCGAAGCTCTCGAGATAGAGCACGACCGCGCGGGTCGCCTCGTGATCGATGAGGTCCTCGAGCAGCTCGATGGCCGTGACGTCGACCTGGTTGCCGACCGAGACGAAGCGTGACATGCCGAGACCCGCGTGGGCCGCAAGCCCGGCCAGCTCGAGGCCAAGCTGACCGGACTGCGACACGATCGCGATGCTTCCGGGGACGAAGGACCCCCAGGCGAGCTCGAGTTCGGACCCGGCGTCATACAGACCAAGGCAGTTGGGGCCCACGATGCGTGCACCCGCTGCCTGGATCCGTTCGGACAGCCGGCGCTCCAGACCGGGCTCGCCATGGGCGGTGTCGATGTGCGCGGTGATGGCGAGGAATCCCTTGGTGCCCATGGCGAGCGCCTCGTCGATGACCGCGGGAATCGCCGTGGCCGGGGCTGTCAGCACGACGAGCTCTGGGGCGGGGTCGATCTCCCTGACGGAACGGACCGACTGGACACCGTCGATGACCGGGCCCTTGGAGTTGACGAGATGGACCGCCCTGCGGTGGGCTCCGCGGAGGGCACCGCGGGCGATCCAGTAGCCCCATTTGGTCGGGTCGGCCGAGGCGCCGACGACGGCGACCGACCTCGGGTCGGTGAAGACCGACAGGCTCATGGTCACCGGCCGATCAGCGAACGGGAGATGATGAGGCGCTGGATGTCCGAGGTGCCCTCCTCGATCTCCTCGAGCTTCGCGTCGCGCAGCCACTTCTCGATGAGGAACTCTCGCGAGTAGCCCCAGCCGCCGTGGGTCATCAGACCGGCGTTGGCGACCCAGGTCGTGTTCTCGGAGGCCGTGAGCTTCGCGATCGCCGAGGCCGCCGTCGCCGGCTGACCGGCATCGAAGAGTCGCGCCGCACGCATCGTCACCAGGTGGGAGACGTCCGTCTTGGCGGCCATGTCAGCGAGGCGGAAGGCGACGGCCTGGTGCTCGATGATCGGCTTGCCGAACTGGACGCGCTCCTTCGCGTACTGGACGGTGGCGTCGACGATCGCCCGCGAGAGCCCCGTTGTGGCCGCGCCGATGATGATCCGAGAGGCGTCGAAGGTGCGCATGAGGCCGTAGAAGCCCTTGCCCTCCTCCCCGAGCCGGTTCGCCACCGGCACCCGCACGTTCTCGAGGAACACTTCTGCGTTGAGCGTGCCGCGCTGACCGTACTTCTTCATCGGGTTGCCGACGGTGACTCCCTCACGGTCGCGCTCGACGAGGAACGCGGTGATCCCGCGGGCGCGCAGCGCCGGGTCGATCGTGGCGAAGACGACGAAATACTGCGACATCGGCGCGTTGGAGATCCACGTCTTCTGTCCGTTGATGACATAGTCGTCCCCGTCGCGCACGGCCCGCGTCTGCAGGCTCGCGGCATCCGACCCGACGCCGGGCTCGGTCACGGCGACACTGGTGACCGGCGGGGTGGGCCCGCACAGCGGTGGGATCCACTTCTCCTTCTGCTCCGGCGAGCCGAGCGCGAGGATCGGCTCGGCGAAGAACGAACCGGATGTGAGGAAGTTGGCGATGCCGATATCTCCGTAGCACAGCTCCTGCTGGACCAGGCACTGGGTGAGCACATCGGTGATGCCACCCCCGCCGTAGGCGGTGGGCAACATATACGACGCGAGCCCGACCTCGACAGCCTTGGCCCAGATGTCCATCGGGGCCTCGGTATCGGCTTCGTCGACAGCACGAGCGCGTGGGCGAATCTCCTTCGCGGCGAAGTCGCGGGCCAGGGCGACGAACTCGCGCTGTTCGTCCGACAGCTCGATGCCATCGGTGACGTCACGGGACACGTGCACTCCTCGATCTCTGAGTATCTTGATTGACCAGTCAGTTATGTGCAGTGAGCGTGAACCATCACCGCCCCCCTGTCAAGTGGAGTGAACGTGCGCTCGCTCGGGGTCAACAGCCATGGCGTCGATGAGGTGCTCGAAGACCGCGCGGTTCTGGCGGCTCTTCGTACGTCTCGACCCGAGCAGTGACTGGATGGCGAGCCCGTCGATGGCCCCCACCAGGGTATCTGCGAGAACCGCCGGGTCTCCGGGACGAATGGTCCCCTCAGCCTGCCCGCTTCGGATGATCTCCGAGACCATCGTGCGCCACTTCCCGTAGACTCTCTCGTTGAGCTCGCGCAGATCGGGATCATGCAGCGCGGCGGCCCAGAACTCCGCCCAGACGTGCCACGAGGCGATCGTCTGCGCGTCCTGGCGCAGGAATGAGTCCACGTACGCACGCAGGCGATCCAGCGCACTCGACTTGCGGGACAGGATCGACTTGCGTCGCTCCAGCGAGCGAGCGAAGTTCCACTCGAAGGCCGCCTGGATCAGATCCTGCTTCGTCTCGAAGTAGTAGTGGACCGATCCCGTGCTGATCTGAGCTCGTTCGGCGACGTCGGTGACCCGTAGCGACGTGAAGCCACTGTCACTGACGACCTCGCAGACCGCACGCAGGATCTGCTCTCGACGTTCTGCTTCGACACTGGGACGCGGCATGACTTCCTCACCTTGCTGCTCGGCACGGCGCGCTCAATCACGCCGGTCCTGACTGATCCGTCAGTTATTCAGACAAGCGTGGAGCCGCGCGTCTCCGGTGTCAAGAGCCTTTGCGCGCTTCATCGTGCTCGGACGAGCGGAGGCGCCGCGGCATGACAAACGTCACCGAATGGGGCTATCCGGTCATGAACGGGGGTCGATCCAGCGATCAGCGGTCGCCGTGTGTCGTCGAGGCACGTGTTCGATCGGCGCGGCATCCGGATGGAGCCACCTGGCCGTATGCCGCCGGGCCGGGTCGCGTGCCCTGCTGAGGGTCTCGTCGTTCAGCCGGCGAGCAGGGCGGTGAGGCGGGCCTCGAGGGGGCTGAGGTCCGCCTCGGCGTCGGCGTCGG
>JAKDLQ010000075.1 GCA_030452775.1 Micrococcales bacterium
CGCGCCATGGAGATCCTGGGGGACGAGGTGCCCGACCACCTCCGCGAGGCCGGCGTGCTGCGTCTCGCGCACAAGGAGTCGAGTCTCGAGGAGCTCGGACAGCTTGCCGACCCGCCGATGACCAAGGACGCCATCGCAGGCCGGATCAGGCGGTTGCTCGCCATGGCGGACCGGCGCGCGGAGCAGCTCGGGGTGCTCGGTACCGACGCCAACCTCACCCCGGACATGCTCGACGAGTGAGCAGCACGCTCTCCAGGGAGCGACACCGCAATCGGCCGACGAATGCGACAGACTAGGCTATGCGGTGAGGGCGTCGCGGCAGCGCGACTGGACTCACCCCACCCGTTTCACGTTCGAGAGGCAGCACCAGTGACTGTTCGCGTTGGTATCAACGGCTTCGGCCGCATAGGCCGCAACTTCTTCCGCGCCGTGAAGGCATCCGCCGCCGACATCGAGGTGGTGGCCTTCAACGACCTCGGTGACGACGACACCCAGGCCCACCTGCTCAAGTACGACTCGATCCTGGGCCGCTTCCCCGGCGAGGTCACGGTCGTCGATGGCGGCATCGAGGTCGACGGCGCGCTGATCCGGTCCTTCGCCGAGAAGGACCCTGCGTCTCTCCCGTGGGGTGAGCTCAACGTCGACATCGTCCTCGAGTCGACCGGCTTCTTCACGCAGGCCGCCCAGGCGAGGGCCCACATCGACGCCGGCGCCAAGAAGGTCATCATCTCTGCCCCGGCAAAGAACGAGGACATCACGATCGTCATGGGCGTCAACCATGACCAGTACGACTCGGCCAAGCACACCATCATCAGCAACGCGTCCTGCACGACCAACTGCCTCGCGCCCATGGCCAAGGTGCTCAGCGACGAGCTGGGAATCGTCAAGGGCCTGATGACGACCATCCACGCCTACACCCAAGACCAGAACCTTCAGGACGGTCCGCACAAGGACCTGCGGCGGGCCCGCGCCGCCGCCATCAACATCGTGCCGACGACGACCGGCGCCGCCAAGGCCGTCTCACTCGTCCTGCCCGAGCTCGAGGGCAAGCTGGACGGCTTCGCGCTGCGTGTCCCGATCCCGACCGGCTCCGCGACCGATCTCAGCTTCGAGGCCTCCCGTGACACGAGCGCCGAGGAGGTCAACGCCCTCGTCAAGGCGGCCGCCGACGGACCTCTCAAGGGCATCCTCGTCTACACCGAGGACCCGATCGTCTCCTCCGACATCGTCACCGACCCGGCCTCGTGCATCTTCGACTCGGGCCTGACGAAGGTCATCGGCAACCAGGTCAAGGTCGTCGGCTGGTACGACAATGAGTGGGGCTACTCCAACCGCCTCGTCGATCTCGTCAACCTTGTCGGGGCCTCGCTCTGACGGCAGCGCGCCACGTCCTCAGCTCCATCAGACCCCGAGGCTCCATCAAAGACGGAGACTCCACCAGGCACGGAGAACTCACCTAGTGAAGACCATTGGCGATCTCGGGGATCTGCGCGGAACGCGCGTCCTCGTCCGTTCCGACCTCAATGTGCCCCTCGAAGGCGATCAGGGTTCGGCCCGGATCACCGACGATGGCCGCATCCGCGCTTCGGCGCCGACCATCAGGATGCTCGCCGAGCTGGGCGCTCGCGTCATCGTGTGCGCCCACCTCGGGCGACCCAAGGGCCGACCCGACGCGAGGTATTCACTGGCCCCCGTGGCCGAGCGGCTGGGGCAGCTACTCGGCCAGCGGGTGGCCTTCGCCGAGGACACCGTCGGGCCGAGCGCCGTCGCGGCGGTGGGCTCCCTCGAGGACGGAGAGGTCCTGCTCCTGGAGAATCTCCGGTTCAACCCGGGTGAGACGGGCGAGACGGACGAGGCGCGCGCCGAGTTCGCCGCCAGACTCGCCGCGCTCGCGGACGTCTTCGTCTCTGACGGGTTCGGTGTCGTGCATCGTGAGCAGGCCTCGGTCTACGACGTAGCCAGATTGCTCCCGCACGCCACCGGTGGCCTCGTGGAGGACGAGGTGGGTGTCCTACGCCGGCTGACCGAGGATCCGGAGCGGCCGTATGCCGTCGTGCTCGGAGGCGCGAAGGTGTCCGACAAGCTCGAGGTCATCGGCAACCTTCTGAGCACCGCCGACCGCCTCCTCATCGGTGGCGGTATGGCCTTCACCTTCCTGGCCGCACAGGGCCTCGAGGTCGGTACGAGCCTGCTCGAGCGGGACCAGATCGAGGCCGTCAGAGGCTACCTCGATGAGGCGGCGACCCACGGTGTCGAGATCGTCCTGCCCGTCGATATCGTGGCGGCCGATGCGTTCAGCGCCGACGCCGCCCACGATGTCGTACCGGCCGACGAGATCCCGCCCGACCGGATGGGACTCGACATCGGGCCGAGGTCCAGCGCCCTCTTCGCCGAACGGCTCGCGGACTGCCGGACCGTATTCTGGAACGGGCCGATGGGCGCGTTCGAGCTGGCACCGTTCGCGGCCGGTACCCAGGCCCTCGCCACGGCACTCGCGGCGGTGACCGAGCAGGGCGCCCTCACCGTCGTCGGGGGTGGTGACTCCGCAGCCGCGATCCGGCAGCTGGGATTCGCCGACACGCAGTTCGGACACATCTCCACCGGGGGTGGAGCCAGCCTCGAGTACCTCGAGGGCAAGCAACTGCCAGGTCTCACGGTGTTGGACGACGACCCGATTCCGGCCGACGAGCCGGCAGGAAAGGATCACTGATGCCCACGGATACCCGCGCCACCGGGCGCACACCGCTCATGGCGGGCAACTGGAAGATGAACCTCGACCACCTCCAGGCAACCCATCTGGTCCAGAAACTCGACTGGACGCTTCGAGACGGCAAGCACGATCACGAGGCCGTCGAGGTGGCGGTCCTGCCGCCCTTCACCGCTCTACGATCGGTCCAGACGCTCATCGAGGGCGACAAGCTCGAACTCAAGCACGGTGCCCAGGACCTTTCCCCGCACGGGTCGGGAGCCTACACCGGTGACATCTCGGGGGCGTTCCTCGCCAAACTCGGCTGCACCTATGTCACCGTCGGCCATTCCGAGCGGCGTGCCCGGCATCACGAGACCGACGATGTCGTGGGCGCGAAGGTCAAGGCGGCCCTCAGCCATGGCCTCGTACCGATCCTGTGCTGCGGCGAGGATCTCTCCGTCCGCAAGGAGAACGGGCAGGTCGAGCACGTGACGGCACAGGTGCGCGCCGCCCTCGACGGCGTCACTCGCGAGCAGGTCGCGAGCATCGTCATCGCCTACGAGCCCATCTGGGCCATCGGTACCGGCGAGGTGGCCACCCCGGATGACGCGCAGGAGGTCTGTGCCGCGATCCGGACCCTCCTCGGGCACCTCTACGACGCAGACGTGGCCGGAGGTATCCGGATTCTCTACGGTGGCAGCGTCAAGGCGGCCAACGTCGCCACGATCATGGCGCAGGCGGACGTCGACGGCACCCTGGTCGGTGGTGCGTCGATAGACCCGAGCGAGTTCGCGTCGATCTGCCGGTATCGAGACCACCCTCAACCGGTGTGAACGAGGCACCTCCGATAGCGGGCGCCAGCCCTTGACCGGGCACCTCGCCAAGTGCAGGTATTCTGTGACCGTTGTCCGATCACCGGGTCGAGCGGCCCCAAACGAGATGGAGTAACTCTGTGGATGCGGTTCGCATCGGCCTGCAGGTGCTGCTGGTCGTCACCGGCGTGCTCCTGACCCTGTTCATCCTCCTGCACAAGGGCAAGGGCGGTGGCCTGTCGGATATGTTTGGCGGCGGTATGTCGACGTCCGTGGGTGGATCCTCGGTTGCCGAGCGCAACCTCGACCGTTTCACGATCGCGGTTGCCGTGATCTGGGCAACGGCGATCATCGGGCTGGGCCTGCTGGCCCGTTTCGCGAGCTGAAGGAGCAGAGCACATGGCAGGTGGTAATGCGATTCGAGGAAGCCGGGTCGGCGCCGGACCGATGGGTGAGGCCGAACGCGGTGAGTCCGCGCCGCGGGTGCACATCTCCTACTGGTGCTCCAACGGGCACGAGACCCGGCCCAGTTTCGCGCAGGAGCCCGGCATGGAACCGCCCCAGATGTGGGACTGCCCGCGGTGCGGCTTCCCGGCCGGGCAGGACCGGCTCGACCCTCCGGCGCCTCCCAAGGTGGAGCCGTACAAGACTCATCTGGCCTACGTCAAGGAACGGCGCAGCGACGCCGACGGCGAGGCCATCCTCGATGAAGCCCTGTCCGCGCTGCGCGGCCGGGGACTCATCCGGTAGGGGGAGGCCACCAGGCCAGACAGGTATGCCGCCGAGCGGGCGTCCGCTCGGCGGCATACGTGCGTCTGCCAGCAGCTCTCAGGAGTGCAGGCGGCTGGCGGCAGCACGATCGATGAGCCACCGGGTCGCCTCGCTCCCGGCCAGCCCGGATGCCGGCACGTCCCATCGGTCGGCCTCGGGGGCGAGCGCGGCTGCGACGGCGACCGCCTTGTCGTCGCCCGCGACGAGGAACCACACCTCTCGCGAGCGCCGCAGACACTCGAAGGTGAGGGAGACCCGGACCGGCGGCGGCTTGGGAGAGTCGTGCACCGCGACCGCGACAGCATCCGTGGCCTGTTGTGCGGGGTGGTGCGGGAAGAGTGAGGCCACGTGACCGTCCGGGCCGACACCGAGGAGCACGACGTCGAAGGCGCCGGTCCCGTGCTCGCGCACCGTCTCTCCGTAGGCAGCGGCGCTGGCCTCGACGGACTCCGCCGTGTCTGGGCCGGCGACCCGGTGGACGTGGTCGGGGTGCAGGCCGAGGCGCCCGAGACCCGCAGCGTCGTTCTGGGTGTCGTTGCGCTCCGGGTCGCCGGCCGGCAGGTAGCGCTCGTCGCCCCACCAGACGTCGAAGCCTGACCAGTCGACTGCCGAGCGGCCGGCCACGGCCGAGACGGATGCAAGGCTCGCCGAGCCCATCGACCCGCCGGTCAGCGCGAGCTGCGCGCGTCCACGGGCAGCCTGCGCGTCGAGGATGGCCGTGACGAGCCGCGCACCGATGGCGTCCGCCAGCGACTGACGATCCGGGTGGATGACGATCACCGGGTCCGGTCGAGTCACGAGGACCCTCCTGAGGTCTTGCTCGACGTCGTGGCGGCTCTCGACCTGCGCGCCGCGCCGGCCTCCTTGGCTGCAGCGGATCCCTCGGTGACAGAGGGCTCGGTGGCAGAGGGCGCGGCGGGCTGTTCGCGCGTGGTGGGCTCGCCCTGGAGCCTGCGTGCCGTCGCAGCATGGACCTGCTCGGTGTCGGCGGCCTCTGGGGCATCCGGTGCTTCGATCATCGCCGCTGCCTGCCGCGCGGCCGCACTGCGTCGCAGCCTGTTCGCGAGGCGCCGCGAGGCCGCGGGGTCCGGGGCGATGCCCTTGTCGATCGCCTCCTCCAGGGAGAGCTTCGAGCGGCTCACCTTCGCCAAGCCGTGCAGCAGGGCGTCCTCGTAGGTGTCGTCGGGATCGAGTCGGCGCAGCTCGTTCGCCAGGCACTCGGCGCGGGTCGGGCGAGGCAGACTGACCCGCCGGTCCGGATGTCCCGGTTGCGACAGTGTCGCCACTTCATCGCCGGGCCGGACGAGGTCAATCATGCCGCTCTTGCGTTCGAGCCGCGCCGCGCCGATGCCGCTGCCGGGCGGGGTCGCGACGCGACGGACCGGGAGCTTGAGCCGGTGGGCGAGCCACGCGGCCAGCAGATCTGACGACGGAGAGTCGGGAGCGCCGGAGACGGCGGCGCCGGTGACCTGCTCGAACGGCGCCTGGTCGAGGGTGGCGGCGAGCAGCCCACGCCAGCGGGTGACCCGGGTCCAGGCCAAGTTGGTGTCTCCGCGTTGGTAGCTCGCAGCGCGCTTCTTGAGTATCCGGCGCGGGTCGCGGTGCTGGGCGGCATCGGTGATGCGTCGTCCCGCCATCGCTCCGATCGAGCTGGCCGCGACATCGTCCGGCGCCTCGCCGGGCCACCACGCGACGATGGGGCAGTCCGCGAGCAGGAGCGGCACGACGACACTTGGTCCATGGTTGGCGAGGGCTCCGTGCAGTCTCAGCACGACGACCTCGCTCGCCCCGGCGTCGCCTCCGAGGCGGATCTGGGCGTCGAGCCGGTTCGTGCCGCGACGGTCGTGGGCGATGACCACGATGATGCGACAGGGGTGCTGGCGGCTCGCCGCGATGGCGTCCTCGATGGCCTCGCTCGCGCCGGTGCCGTCGATGACGACGACGAGGGTGAGCACTCGACCGAGGGCCATCGACCCGACCTCGCTGCGTAGCCGGACGAGCTTCGCGCTCACGTCGCCGGTTGTCGTGTCGGTCAGTTCGGTGATCACGGCATCCTCCACGTGCGGCCGTCGCGGCGCAGCATGGCGTGAGCCGAGTCCGGTCCCCAGCTTCCCGCAGGGTACTGCTCGGGAGCGCCCCTCCTCGCCCAGTGCTTGATCAGCGGGTCGAGGATCCGCCAGGCCTCCTCGACCTCCTGGTGTCGGGGGAAGAGCGGCGGGTCACCGAGCAGGACGTCGAGGATGAGCCGCTCATAGGCCTCAGGGGATGCCTCGGTGAAGGAGGATCCGTAGCCGAAGTCCATCGTCACGTCGCGCACCTCCATCTGGCCGCCGGGCACCTTGGAACCGAAGCGGATCGTCACCCCCTCGTCGGGCTGGACCCGGATGACGATGGCATTCTGTCCGAGCTCCTCGGTGGCCGTGTCGTCGAAGGGCAGGTGCGGGGCCCGTTTGAAGACGACGGCGATCTCGGTGACCCGTTTGCCGAGCCGTTTGCCCGTGCGCAGGTAGAAGGGCACACCTGCCCAGCGCCTCGTGTCGACCCCGAGGGCGACAGCAGCATAGGTTTCGGTGGCCGACCCTTCGTCGACCCCATCCTCCTCGAGGTAGCCGGCGACCTCCTCGACCCCCTGCCACCCTCGGGCGTACTGTCCGCGTGCCGAGCCTTCGTTGAGATCCCGCGGCAGCCGGACGGCGGAGAGCACCTTCTCCTTCTCGGCACGCAAGGCGGTGGCGTCGAAGGAGACCGGCTCCTCCATCGCCGTGAGGGCGAGCAACTGCAAGAGGTGGTTCTGCATGACGTCACGCGCTGCGCCGATCCCGTCGTAGTATCCGGCCCGCCCGCCGATGCCGAAGTCCTCCGCCATGGTGATCTGGACGTGGTCGACGTAGTGGGCGTTCCACACCGGCTCGAAGAGCTGGTTGGCGAAGCGCAGGGCGAGGAGGTTCTGGACGGTCTCCTTGCCGAGGTAGTGGTCGATCCGGAAGATCGAGTCCGCCGGGAAGACTCCCTCGACGATCGAGTTGAGCTCCTGGGCGCTCGCCAGGTCGTGGCCGAACGGCTTCTCGATGATGACCCGCCGCCAGCTGTCGCCCTCGGTCCTCGTCAGTCCGCAGCGTTCGAGCTGCTCACAGACCTGGGCGAAGAATCCCGGCGGGATCGACAGGTAGAAGGCATGGTTGCCACCTGTGCCCCGGTCGGCGTCGAGTTGCTCGACGGTCTCGGCGAGCAGGCCGAAGGCCGCAGGGTCATCGAACGTCCCAGGGACGAAGCGAAACCCCTCGGCCAGGTTGCGCCACACGTCCTCCCGAAACGGGGTGCGGGCGTGTCTCCGGATCGCATCGTGGACGACCTTGCCGAAGTCCTCGGTGGCCCAGTCACGGCGTGCGAAGCCGACGAGCGAGAAGCCCGGTGGCAGCAGGCCCCGGTTGGCCAGGTCGTAGACGGCGGGCATCAGCTTCTTGCGAGCCAGGTCCCCGGTGACGCCGAAGAGGACCAGGCTGCATGGTCCAGCGATGCGGGGCAGGCGCCGGTCGGCAGGATCACGCAGCGGGTTGATCCCCCGGGCGATTCGCGCTGGGCTCATGCTCCGCGCGCGACGGGGGCGGGCACGATGCTCATGCCCCCGCCTTCCTCATCTCCGCCTCGACGCCGTCGAACAGTTCGACCCATGCTGTGGCGAACTTGTCGACGCCTTGCTGCTCGAGCAGGTCGACGACCTCGGTGTAGGAGATGCCCTGCGCCTCGAGGCCATCGAGGACCGCGCCGGCCTCGGCGTAGCCGCTGGTGATCGTGTCGCCGACGATCTTGCCGTGGTCCGCGGTAGCCTCCAGCGTCTTCTCGGGCATCGTGTTGACGACGCCTGGAGCGACGAGTTCGGTGACGTAGAGCGTATCGGGGTAGGCCGGGTCCTTGACGCCGGTCGAGGCCCAGAGCGGCCGCTGCACGGTCGCGCCCTCGTCCGCGAGGCTCTTCCATCGCGGGGTCGAGAAGACCTCCTCGAAGGCCTGGTACGCAAGGCGGGCGTTCGCAATTCCCGCCTTGCCGCGCAGCGCCTTCGCAGCCTCCGTGCCGATGGCGTCGAGTCGCTTGTCGACCTCGGTGTCCACCCGAGAGACGAAGAACGACGCAACGGAGTGGATGTCCGACAGATCCTTGCCGGCCTCTCGCGCCTTCTCCAGCCCGTCGAGGTAGGCATTCATGACGGCGCGGTAGCGGTCGAGCGAGAAGATGAGCGTCACGTTGACGCTGATCCCCTCGGCCGTCCCGGCCGTGATCGCCGGCAGGCCGGCCGTGGTCGCGGGAATCTTCACGAGCACGTTGGGCCGTCCCACGTCGGCATACAGCTGCTTGGTCTGCGCGATCGTGGCATCGGTGTCATCGGCGAGTCGGGGGTCGACCTCGATGGACACGCGCCCGTCGACGCCATTGGTGTCGTCGTAGATCGAGCGGAAGAGGTCGCAGGCGTCGCGCACGTCCGCGGTCGTCAGCTCGTGCACGACCTCTTCGGCGTTCTTGCCCTCGGCGGTGAGCCTGGCCAGGTCCTCGTCGTAGCGGCTGCCCTCGGACAGGGCGGCCTTGAAGATCGACGGGTTCGACGTGATGCCGACGACGTTGCGCTCCTTGATCAGATCGGTGATCGCGCCGGTCTCGAGGAGATCGCGGGACAGGTCATCGAGCCAGATCGATACTCCGGCCTCGGACAGCGCCTGGGTGTTCGGATTGGACATGCGGATCACTTCCCCTTGCTGGTGGTGGACTTCTTGGACGCCCCGGCCCGTGGCCTGCTGCTCGACCCGTCGGCGCCCGCGTCGGAGGTGCGTTTGCGGGGGTTCGTCTCCGTGATCCCCGGCGCATGGGTCGCTCTCCGGGCGGCCTTGACCGACTCGCGGGCCGCCTCGACCACGGCCTCGACCGTGATGCCGAACTCACGGAACAAGGTCTCGAAGTCGGCCGAGGCGCCGAAGTGCTCGAGGCTGACGGTGCGTCCGGCATCGCCGACGACGTCGTGCCAGCCCATCGACACCCCGGCCTCGACGCTGACCCGCGCCCGGACGGCCGGCGGCAGGACCCGGTCCTGATAGGCCTTGGTCTGCTTCTCGAACCACTCACGACACGGCATCGAGACGACGCGCGTGGCGAGCTTCGCCTTCTCGAGGCGCCCGGCCGCGCGTACCGCGAGCTGCACCTCCGATCCCGTCGCGACGAGGATGACGTCCGGGCCGTCCTGGCTCGACTCCTCGACGAGGACGTAGGCGCCCTTGGCTACCCCGGTGGCCTTGCCGTATGCCGTGCGGTCCAGCGTGGGAACGTTCTGGCGGGTGAGCGCCAAGGCAGCCGGACGGGCCGCGTTGCTCAGCAGGTGCACCCACGCCGCGGCCGTCTCGTTGGCGTCCGCGGGCCGCACGACGTCGAGTCCGGGAATGGCACGCAGCGCGGCCAGATGCTCGACGGGTTGGTGGGTCGGGCCGTCCTCGCCGAGGCCGATCGAGTCGTGCGTCCACACGTAGATCGGGTCGATG
>JAKDLQ010000076.1 GCA_030452775.1 Micrococcales bacterium
TGCTGCGGGTGTCGTGCGATCCGGGCTGGGCCTGGGCTGATGCCTGGGGTTGGGCTGGGCCCGCTCTGCTGCTGCTTGGGTCTTCTGCTCTGGCTCAGCGCGCGAAGAGGGCGCGCGTGCTGCTCTCGTGCTCCGCGTAGGACGACGAGGCCCTCATCGTCAGCTGGCCGATATCGCCGAGCAGTTGGGTGACCTTGCCCTGGGTGGCCTGGAAGTCGAGCATGACCCGCTCGAACTCGACCTTGGCCGGGCCCTCCCAGGCGCCGTTGAGCGAGGCGAGCCGGGCGCGCAGCTCGGCCATGGTGGACTGGACGGTGTCGGCGATGCGGTGGATGTCACCGGCTGCGCCCGAGATGCGCTCGGTGTCGATGATCGAACGGGACATGGGTGCTGCGCTCCTTGGTGGCCCGGCCGGCACGGCGCCGACCTCACCCTCGAACCGTAGTTTGTTTGCGTTTGCCTCCGTTCGCTTTATCCACAGGGATGACTGGTTAGAGTTCGGGGCATGACCCTGTGGATCGATGAGCCGATCTGGCCGGCGCACAGCCGGCTCTTCGCCCACCTGGTCAGCGACGTGAGCTATGACGAGTTGCACCGGTTCGCGCGGATGCAGGGCCTGCACCCCCGATCCTTCGAGGGAGACCACTACGACGTGCCCCAGGAGCGCTGGCAGGATCTCGTCGCGGCCGGAGCGAGCCCCACGACGGGCGTGGATCTCGTCCGGCGGCTCAACGCCTCGGGCTTACGACTGCGCAAGCGCAAGGGGGACCGCGGCCTCATGCGGCATCTCGGCGTGCCCGTGCTCGGCGGGGTGAGTGACGTCGACCTCGTCGCCTCGAAGGTCCCGGTCCGTGAGGAGGCGGTGTTCGCCGCGATGGTCTTCCTCCGGGACCGGTGCGGCCACTTCGCGGCGGTCTACAGCCTCCGGCGAGCCGAGTGGGGATCGCCGGGAGGGTCGAGAGAGCCGGGTGAGCGGCCGATCGAGACCGCCGTCCGCGAGGTGTCGGAGGAGACCGGCATTCTCATCCCCGAGGACATCGTGCACCCGGGCGGCTACGAGCGGTTCACGCCACGGACGGCGGGCAACGTCATCGACCCTAGACGGCCCTACCTGCAGGTCTACCGGGCGCGGCTCGAGGACGTCAGGCCGGACATCACGCAGGGCGACGACGGCATTCGTGAGACACGGTGGGTGACTGCCCCGGAGTACGCGGCGCTGTGCGGCCACCTGTTCTGGTGGCCCCTTGCCGTCGAGAACTTCCCCGACCTCGCCTCGCAGTGAAACGGACCGGCCCGGACCCATAGCCCGCCTCCGCGGCTGGCGCACCGGCAGACGCGGTGTTGGCGCGCTCGCCGATGTGGTGACACGCTGGGAGTCGGACGCGGATCGAGGCAACAGAGGTCCGTCCCACGATGACGACTGACGCGAGGTGAATGGCTCATGACTGCACCAAGCCCCGGCTATGCGATCACGGTCCGGGTCGAGACCCCGGTCTCGACCGATGCGACCGGCGCCCTCGTTGCCGCCGTCGAGCGGGCCAAAGGGGCGCTCACGGCGCTCGACATCGCCGAGTCCACCTACGAGCGGCTCGTCGTCGACCTCACGTGCGACACCGCCGACGCCGACCACGCGCAGCGGGTCCGCGAGGAACTCGCCGCGGTGCCCGGCGTCACGGTGCGCAAGGTCAGTGATCGGACCTTCCTCATGCACCTCGGTGGCAAGATCGAGGTCAATCCGAAGTCGCCGATCAGGCACCGCGATGACCTGTCCCGCATCTACACGCCCGGCGTGGCCCGAGTGTGCCTCGCGATCGCCGAGAATCCGGCCGATGCGCGCCGCCTGACGATCAAGCGCAACACGGTCGCGGTCGTCACCGACGGATCCGCAGTCCTCGGCCTCGGCAACATCGGTCCGGCCGCCGCGCTGCCGGTGATGGAGGGGAAAGCTGCCCTGTTCAAACAGTTCGCCGGCGTCGACGCCTGGCCGGTCTGCCTCGACACGCAGGACACCGAGGAGATCATCGCGGTCGTCAAGGCGATCGCCCCCGTCTACGGCGGGATCAACCTCGAGGACATCGCGGCGCCGCGCTGCTTCGAGATCGAGCGACGGCTGCGCCGGGAGCTCGACATCCCCGTCTTCCACGACGACCAGCACGGCACGGCCATCGTCGTCATCGCCGCCCTCACCAATGCGCTGCGCGTCGTCGGCAAGCGACTCGAGGACGTCCGGATCGCCGTCAGCGGTGTCGGTGCGGCCGGGCACGCCGTCATCACCCTCCTGCTCGCCCTGGGTGCGGGCGAGATCGTCGCCTGCGGCAGCCGCGGCGCCATCCATCGCGGCGAGAGCTATGCGGACCCGGATCGGCAGTGGATCGCCGATCACACCAACGCAGCGGATGAGTCAGGCACTCTGCGTGAGGTGCTGAAGGACTCCGACGTCTTCATCGGGGTGTCGGCACCGAATCTGCTGACCGGCGCCGACATCGCGACGATGCGTGCTGACGCCATCGTCTTCGCCATGGCCAACCCCGACCCCGAGGTCGACCCGCTGGCGGCCGGAGAGCACGCTGCCGTCGTCGCGACCGGCCGCTCCGACTACCCCAACCAGATCAACAACGTGCTCGCCTTCCCCGGCTTCTTCCGAGGCATGCTCGATGCGGGTGTCGCGGATATCACCCAGGAGATCATGGTCGCGGCGGCGACGGCGATCGCGGACTCGGTGACGCCCACCGAGCTCAACGCCAGCTACATCGTCCCGTCTGTCTTCGACCCTGTCGTCGCACCAGCCGTCGCCGCGGCCGTGCGCGCGACTGTCGGGACGTGAGCACTGTCGGGACGTGAAACCCAGCGCGGCAGGGAGCGGCGCACACCGAGCCCGGGGCGAGCCGCCGCAGGCTGCCCGCCTCCACACGAGTTCGTATGCCGCCCACACCTCCCTGGAGAGCGACTAGAGTCACCTAGACAACGGAGTTTTCTAGACGAGTCTAGGTGGGTGTCATGGAGGGAAGCGTTTACACACCGGGTGCCGGCCATTCGCCGCCGGTGCTTGCGGGCCGTGATGATCTGCTGCGCGACTGGCACCTCGTCCTCAACGGCGTCGCGGCCGTCGGCCGGGTGCGAGCCCAGGACATGGTCCTCGCCGGCCCTCGCGGGGTGGGAAAGACTGCGGCGCTGACGGTCTTCGGCGGGCTGGCCAAGGACCAGGGCTACGAGGTCGTCGGCCTCCAGGCGGTCAGCGGCCAAGCCGGGTTGGTGGAGGCGCTGCTGCAGCGGGCACGCATTCGGATCGCCGACGAGGCCGGCCCGTGGAAGCGGGCCAGGCATGCCTTCGAACGCGTCGGCGGCGTCAGTCTCAGCGTCGCCGGCATCGGGACCGGGCTCGCCATTCGGCAACCGCGCGCGACCGTCCCCATGACGGACGCCGGCAACCTCGCCGGGGCGTTGGCGACGCTCGCGACAGAGGTGCGCCGTGACGCCCCCACCGGTGGCCTGCTCGTCACCATCGACGAGATGCAGGGCGCCTCACCTGCAGACCTCGCCCTCCTCGCTGCCACCCTGCATCGGCTCAACGTCGATCACCCGAGCGCTGCGGTGGCCTTCGCCGGAACGGGCCTGCCGCACACCCCCGAAACGCTTCGACAAGCGGGGGTGACGCACCCAGACCGGCTGTTCGCGCTCGAGCCCATCCCGCTGACGCTGGCAGCGGATGACGCGACGTATGCCGTGGTCGAGGCGGCCCGTCGGGTCGGCGTCCTCTGGGAGCCGAGCGCCGCAGATGCGATCGCAACGGTCAGCAACGGCTATCCAGCGCACCTGCAGCTCTTCGCCCACGCCGCGTGGACCGAGGCCACCGGGCCGAATCGGATCACCCTCGCGGATGTCGAGGCGGCGATCCCCAAGGTCGCCAAGCAGATCGAGCAACGCACACTCGGCCCGCGCTGGGACCGGATCCACGACCGCCAGATGGAGTTCCTGGCGGCCTTGGCGCTGCTGGGCGGGCGCACGTCGACAGCGAAGGTTGCCATCGCCCTGAACCGAAGCACCAAAGACCTGTCCTGGATCCGTGACGCCCTCATCGCCGAGGGCGACATCTACGCCCCCAAACGCGGTCAGATCGCCATGGCGGTGCCTCTCCTGCGCCGCTACGTGCTCACGCACTACGAGCAGTCTCGGCCCGATGCCGCCACACCCCTGCTGAGTCTGGCGGACATGCGGCGCAATGTGGCCGGTGATGGGTCGCTCTCCACCAGCGATGGTGGGGGCTCGCCCGGTCAGGGCTCGTCGTGACCGTGCTCATTGCGACCGGCACGTTCAAGGGGTCGCTCGGTGCTGGCGAGGTCACCTCGGCCGTGGCTGCGGGCATCCGGGAGGTGATCGAGCCGGGCATCGTCATCATGCCCGTCGCCGACGGCGGTGACGGCACCGTGGCGGCTGTGGTGGCTGCCGGCTTCACGCCCGTCCCGGTCGTAGCGTCGGGCCCCACCCGAGTCCCGGTCGCAGCCACGTGGGCGCGTTGCGGCGACACCGCGGTCATCGAGATGGCCGACGTCTGCGGCCTCGCGCGGCTGCCCGGTGGCCGGCTCGAGCCGCTGACAGCGACCAGCCATGGGCTCGGGGAGGTTATCGCCGCGGCGATCGAGGCCGGCTGCTCCGAGATCATCGTCGGCGTCGGCGGCAGCGCGAGTACGGACGGGGGAGCCGGACTCGTCCGAGCTCTCGGCGCGCGCCTGTTGGACGTCGACGGGCGCGACGTCGGCGACGGTGGCGCGGCGCTGCCCGGCGTTGCCGCGGTGGACCTGACCGCGCTGCACCGCAGGATCGCCGGAGTCCGCATCGTCCTTGCGAGCGACGTCGACAACCCCCTCGTCGGTCCCCGCGGCTCCGCGGCTGTCTATGGTCCGCAGAAGGGTGCGAGCGAGGCGGCGGTCACGGCCCTGGACGCGGCACTCAGCCACTGGGCCGATGTCGTCTCGCAGGCCACCGGGCGCGACGATCGCGACAGGCCCGGGGCCGGGGCGGCCGGCGGCGTCGGCTACGCCGCGCTCGCCCTGCTCGGCGCCGAGCTGCGGCCGGGCATCGACCTCGTCCTCGAGCTGGTCGGCTTCGGCGCCGCCCTCGACGGCGCCGTCCTCGTCGTCACCGGAGAGGGGGCGCTCGACGAGCAGACCCTGCATGGCAAGACGCCGGCCGGGGTCGCCGCGGCGGCCGCGGCACGTGGGATCCCCGTGGTCGCCGTCTGCGGCCGGACGTCCCTGACCCCGGCGCAGCTCGAAGCGGCCGGGATCCGCGACGTCTATGCTCTCACCGACCTCGAGCCGGACGAGCAGCGCTGTCTCGCGGAGCCGGCACCGCTGCTCGTCCGCCTCGGTGCGCATCTCGCTCGTGACCAGTTGCTGACTCCGAGGGGACCTCGCCGCTGAGGCCTCCGATGTCCATGTAGCCGGGTCATGCGACCCGGCGTTTGGCGGCTATGCACAGTCATGCGAGACCACCTCTGACCCGGCGCGCGGCGACGATCGGCGTTTCGGTGTCCATGGCTCTTGCGGGCCCTTGCCGTGGTCATCGGCTTCGGGCGGTGCCAAGAGCCGTACGTCGGTCCTGACCGGGACATCGGATGACGCGGTCGCCCAGCAGGCAGGAGTTAGGACTATGTGACGCGTTGGGCGTGGCGGGTGAGCCAGAAGGTGCTGAACAGGGGTCCTCCGACGGTGACGATCAGGAACACGATCGTATAGCCAACACCCGGCCCGACTGGTGGTGCAGTACTGCACGATGACGCTGCTGCTCGGCAGCGGTGGCATTGGTGCCGGTCCGCAACTGGCGGTGATGGAGGCGGCGATGCCGCCCAGCACTACCGGGGTGAACAGGCCGCCGGGCACCAGCAAGGTGGCGATGAGTTTGTCTTTGGTGCGCCAGGTGGTTGAGGTCCATCGCAGCACAGCTCCGGCGAGCCAGCCGACAAATGGCACGATGATCCCCCCGATGAGCAGCAGGACGATCGCAGTGAGATCGCAGTGACATCGCGGGTGGCGATCCGCGGCCGGTCCGGCGGGAGCTCCGCGCGGGCGGACTCGGCGATCTCGGCCGGCGTGCCGAGTTGGTCCAACATGGTGGCGACCGCCGCACAGATCGAGGCTCAGAAGTCGATCAGCAGCCGCCTGAACTCGGACGGCTACGCCGACAGTTACTCAAGCGAATACGACCAGGCGAGAGTGCATGTGATCTCGCGCCAGAGGATTGGCTACCGTCCAGGTGTGGGCATCTGGAACTACCTGATCGAGGGCGTCTCGGGCACCGGCAAGACGTCGGTGTGCAGGGAGCTACGCCAGCGCGGGTACTACGCCGTCAATGGCGACACCGAGTTGGCGTTTCAGGGACCAGTTACCGGTGAGCCGAAGGATTGGGGTGCCGTCGCACTGGCAGCACATCTGGCAAGTGGACCCCGTGCGCGCGCCCTTGTCACCGATCAGACTGAGCGCTTCACCTTCTTCTGTGGCGGCTCGCGGAACTTCTCGAAGTTCGTGGACCTGTTTGACGCAGTCTTCGTCCTGGGGGTCGATGTGGAGACCTTGAGCCGACGACTAGACAGTTCCGGCTGATGCAGGCATGTCCGGCACGCGGCGATAGGACGAAGGTAGGCAGCGGCTCGTGCGGCCTGGCGGCGGTGGGGGCGGATCGACGATCGCCCAGCAGCGGGCCTAGCGTGTTGCGATGATGTTCAGTCGAGACCTTCGCGACCCCGTTGCACGCGGCGAGGTCACAGTCTCGATCAGGTTGTGGAATAGGCCGCAGGTCAAGGTGGGCGGCCGCTATAAGACTGCCGGGGTCGTCATCGAGATCGACTCTCTCGAGGTGCTGCCCTTCTCGGCCGTGACCGACGACGACCTCGCCGCTTCGGGAGAGGCTGATCGTGACGCCCTCCGAGATCGGGCGGCCCACTCTGGGCCGATCGACGAGGACACTCTCGTCCACCGAGTCGAGTTTCACGTGGTGTAGTGACAGGCGGCGAAGTGACTCGCGTGTGTCCCCGTGGGTCTGAGGTAGGCATGCGTCCGAGTCCTGATTGCGACAGGATGAAGGATGACCAACGACGCGACTATTGCCGCGGCACTTGGATCGCTGGCCGGCCACGACACGGCTACGACGTCGCCGTTCGGGTCGTGCCAGACGAGCCGGGTCTATATGCGCTCTGCGGCGACGAACCAGCGTGGTCGTCTCGGTCTCACTCCCGCGTTCGAGGATCAGCCGCTCTATGTCGGCAAAGCGGAGAGAACTCTCCACGGGCGAGACGTCCGCACGCACTTCGCCGCGGGGAAGACCGGTTCGTCCACCGTTCGGCGCACCCTCGCCGCGCTGCTGGCAGGAGAGCTCGCGCTGGGTCCCATACCGCGCAACATCGCCAAGCCCGAGGGAGAGAGTCTCGACACCATCGAGACGGCAGTGGTCCGCCAACTTCGGCCTCCGCTGAATCTGGACAAGGTCGGCGAGCCCAGAGCGCGACTTCGAGCGGCCAGGAACTGTTTGGCGGACATGGCTCGATCATGGCAACCCAGTGCCGCGACACATCACGTGGACAGGTTGATGTCGGCCCCGCCTTCCTAGCGAATTCGCGGCGGAGTGACGCGCGAGGGAGTGGAGCCACAGGTTCGGCGAGCGAGAACTCCGGGCTGAGGCGCCCGAGCCGGATTTGGCCGGGACCCAAGCAGCCGTCCCCCTACAGTGAACCTCGTGAGTGAGCGTCTCGACCTCGGTGGTGAAAGGATCCTGTCGGTCTCCATACTCGGTGGCCGCATCTCCATGCAGAAGGACATCGGCCTGCCGTTCCAACGCGACGTGATTGGCGCGCTGGAGGACCTGGGGGGGAAGACGTTGACGCTGTCCTTGGCCGTCGACCCCCGGTGTGGCCGCGCACGATGAATCCGGTCGCGACCTGGAAGTGTCCGCCACTCCGCCTGCGGCCTTGCGCGTCGCACCGAGTGATCGGGTTGCCCGCCTCTGTGGAACGTCGGCACGCGGCGGAAGGACGCGACTCCCTGGTCTTGCCTCGACGAGGGATCTCGGCCTGAGGCCCCATTCCGCCCTGCCATGCATCTCCGCCTGACGCCCCAACTATAGTTGACTCACCCCAACGATAGTTGGATGATGTGCAGGTGGACCTCTCATTTCCGCTCGCGACCATCACGCCCACCCTCGACGCCGGGGTATTGCAGGTGCTCGCGGCTACGACTGCTGGGTGCACCGCGGCCGAGGTGCACCGTCGTCTCGGGCGCGGCAGCGACGAGGGTGTCCGCAAAGTGCTGGCGCGCTTGGTCAACCAGGGAGTGGTGCTCGTTGAGACCCACGCTCGGTACCCGGTCTACCACCTCAATCGTGAGCACCTGGCTGCTCCTCACATCGAAGGGCTAAGCAGGCTGCGAGCGGACCTGATCGACCGTATTCGGAGCGAAGTGTCCGACTGGGGAGTCGAGCCAATCCATGCCGGTCTATTCGGTTCAGTGGCCAGGGGCACCGCCAACCTCGATAGCGATATCGATGTGCTACTCGTACGCCCGAAGAAGCTGACTCCGGATGAAGAGGGCGTCTGGCTGGAGCAGACTGACCGCCTCGACCGCCACATTCAGGCGTGGACCGGCAACACTGCTCAGATCATCGACGTAACGCAGGCCACCCTGGGCCGCATGGCGCGTGAGGCTGACCCCTTGGTCGACTCCTGGAGAGCCGAGGAGATCCCCCTCTTCGGCGAGCGGATCCTCGACCTGCTTCGGAGGGCGCGATGACTCCACGCCACTCCGGCCGCGTCGTTACGTGCTCACCGGCCGAGAGCCGTGCGCGCCGCGATCAGGCGCGAGCATTTCTCGACGTCGCCGAGCTCGTTCTCACCGAGGACCGCCGAGAGGCGCACGTTGCAGCCGCCCTCGCCGTCCTGGCGGGCGTCGCCGCCGCCGACGCCATCTGTGGATTCAGCCTCGGCAAGTGGAGCCGGGGGCAAGATCACGCCCAAGCGGCGAGCCTGCTTGGAGAGGTCTCACTGAAGGACCTGACCCTTCCCAGCAAACTCAGGCGCCTGCTCGCGGACAAAGACGCGGCGCACTACTCCTCGAGCCTCATCACGCTCGAGAAAGGCTAAGGCCATGGTGCGCCAGGCGACCGCGCTACTCGCCGAGGCCGAGAGACTCTGAACGCGACCTAGGCCCACCTTCACCAGTCAAGTGGCACGTGGCCCACTGTCGGCGTCGCCATCAATCGGCGGGAGACCGACTCGCGGCGGAGTGACGCGGGTCCGAGACGCGTGACTCGCGGCATGAGTGGAAAGTAGGCAGCTGCGCCGTCTACAACAACTCGAAGAGGTCCGACGCTTAGGTGTCGATGATGCCTCTGATGCCATCACCTCGGCAGTGTTCTACGAACCGATGCGCAATCGGCTGCCTGTTCTCCAAGGCTTGCGTCACGCCTGGGGTGGGGTCGGCGATATCGCCGCGACTGTCCAACTGCAACAGTGCCGTGCCAGTGGGGGTGAGCCGCCAGGTGAGGCCGTGACTGAGGTTTTCTCACCAGCGGCCTCGTTGCATCGTCAGGAGCACGAGTGCTGCG
>JAKDLQ010000077.1 GCA_030452775.1 Micrococcales bacterium
TGGACGACGAGGCCACTCGAGTCAGGGGCGGTGCTGCCCCATCAGCAGTCTGGGGGCGGTGCTGTCCTATCAGCGCTGAGCGAGCTCGTGCTCGGTGAGGACGAAGAGAGCCGCGGTCCACGCGAGCGGCGCCGGGCCCGCCGGCCTGCCATCGGGCAGGACCTTCTCGGGCAGACTCCCCCATCCGGTCGCCTGCCGGGCCAGCCAGTCCTGCCACCGGGTTGCGGTCACGTCATCGCCGCGCGCCGCCGCGGTGTAGGCGATGAGCGCCGTCTCCGGAGTCCATGACACCCCGTCGGACTTCCATCCGACTCCAGGGGCGAGGCCTCCGGCCGGCCGACGGGCCTGGTCGGCATAGGCGCGAACTGCAGCCAGCACGCCGGGCCCGGCCGATGCGGCAAACGGCGGCAGTAGCATCGCGGCGGCCGCATCGGGCCCGCCGCTGTCGCCGTGCCGCTCGTACCGGGGACCGAAGTGCTCGTCAATGAGCGCCCGGAGCGAGAACGCGGCAGTGACTGACCGCGATGACCTGAGGGAATCGCCCGTTGCTGCATAGCCCCTCGACGACGCCTCAAGGCCCGCCACCATCGGTGCCACCGTCCCCAGTGTCACGCGCCGTTCGGGGACCTCCCAATAGTCGGGCGAGGCCGGAGGGAGCCGCCGACCGTCCTCGGTGAGGTGCAGGACATGCTCTGTGGCACGGTCTCGCAACGCCCGCAGCTCGCGCGGCACGGGCTCGCCCGACGCCGTCCTGACGCCCTCGATCGCCCACAACAACCACCCGGCACCGTCGGTCTGCGGCGTGCGGTCATCGGGGGGACCGGTGCCATCGAGCCGGTAGCGCGCCTCGAAGCCGTCGTCCCGCAGCTGAGCCGGGACGAAGAAGTCCAGGGCCCGCCAGGCGTCGTCAGGGTGGCCGCTCACCGCGAACGCCACCGCGACGAAGGCGTTGTCGCGCGGCCATGCATACGCCCACGGTCCGTCGGGTCCGGCCGCAACGGCTCCGTTCGCCTGCATCAGTGCGTGCAGGTCGAGCAAGGCCTGTCGCACGACCTCACGTCGGGCGGTGCCGCCCGGGATCGACCCGCTGCGCAGCCAGGCGGCGTCCGTCATGTTGCTGGCCGTTGGCCGCTCGACCGGTGTCGAGGCGTATGCCGCGTGCGCCAACGCCGAGGTGGTGCGCCAGTCGGCCCCGTTGCGCAAGGTCGGCAGGGGCTCGGCACGTTCGGCACCGAGGAGAACGGTGACCGCAAGGGCAACCGCCATTCCCAATACGACTGCGGCGATGCGTCGCACGAACCCCCTTCGTCCCGCACAGTCTGGCACGGATCTCGTCGTCAGCGCGTCCGTTGCGTCCCCCTCCTTCCAACTCGAGTGGCCTCGTCGTCCACAGGCTCCCCGACTCGAGTGGCCTCGTCGTCCACAGGCTCCCGGCTCGCGTGGGTAGGCTGGCGGGGGCGGGCGTGGGGAGCGAGCACGACGGCATACGGCACATGGCCATCGGTGCCTGGCCAGCTATGCTACTCACGAGTCACATCGTGATTGACGTCACCGTGTGTTCGCCATCTCAAACCCCTGTCGGGCCGTGGGCCGCTCGCTACGTTCGGGGGACAACTGACCTGACGCCAGCGACCAAAGGACCTCATCATGCAGGCCATCCGCGACGCCATCCTCTCCGGCGACCGGTCCCAGGAGACCTACGCGAACATCGAGCTCCCCGAGACGTACCGGGGTGCCACCGTCCACAAGGATGAGGTGGCGATGTTCGAGGATCTGCCGAGCAAGGAGAAGGACCCGCGTAGGTCCCTGCACATCGACGACGTGCCGCTGCCCGAGCTCGCGCCCGGTGAGGCTCTCGTTGCCGTCATGGCGAGCGCGATCAACTACAACACCGTGTGGACCTCGATCTTCGAGCCGCTCCCGACCTTCGCCTTCCTCGAACGCTACGGGCGGACCTCGGAGTACGCCAGGCGGCACGACCTGCCCTACCACGTCGTCGGCTCCGACCTGTCCGGCGTCATCCTGCGCACCGGCCCCGGCGTGACCAAGTGGAGGCCCGGCACGGAGGTCGTCGCGCACTGCCTCTCGGTCGAACTCGAGGACGCTGACGGCCACAACGACACGATGCTCGACCCGCAGCAGCGGATCTGGGGCTTCGAGACCAACTTCGGCGGCCTCGCTGAGCTCGCCATCGTCAAGGCCAACCAGCTCATGCCCAAGGCCGCTCACCTCACGTGGGAGGAGGCCGCCGCTCCCGGCCTGGTCAACTCGACCGCGTACCGCCAGCTGATCTCCAAGAACGGCGCCGCGATGAAACTCGGCGACCGCGTCCTCATCTGGGGAGCGAGCGGTGGCCTTGGCTCCTACGCCACGCAGATGGCCATCGCCGGCGGAGCCCACCCGGTCTGCGTCGTCTCCTCCCCCGAGAAGGCCGACATCTGCCGAGCGATGGGCGCCGAGCTGATCATCGACCGCCGCGCCGAGGGCTACCGCTTCTGGAACGATGAGAATACGCAGCAGGACCCCAAGGAATGGCAGCGTCTCGGCAAGAGGATCCGTGAGCTGACCAGCGGATACGACGTCGACATCGTCTTCGAACACCCGGGCCGCGAGACCTTCGGCGCCAGTGTCTACGTTGCGCGCAGGGGCGGCACCATCGTCACGTGCGCCTCGACATCGGGCTACCTCCATGAGTACGACAACCGCTACCTGTGGATGAACCTCAAGCGGATCGTCAGCTCGCACTTCGCCAACTACCGCGAGGCATGGGAGGCCAACGAACTCATCGGCCGCGGCCTGATCCACCCGACGCTGTCCAAGACGTATGGCCTCGAGGAGGTCGGCCAGGCAGCCCTCGACGTGCACCACAACCTGCACCAGGGCAAGGTCGGCGTGCTCACCCTGTCCCCGGAGGCCGGTCTGGGTGTCACCGACCCCGAGATGCGAGCGTTGCACGAGAGCGAGATCAACCGCTTCGCCAACCAGTGAGTCACCACCCCATCGCCCAGCCCGACTAGGCTCGCTGCGCGGACCGGGACAGGGAGCGAGACATGTGGCGACGGTGGGCGCAGTACCGGCGGGTCCAGCGCGCCAAGCTGGCGCAGATCAGGGGCGGGTATCTCGGCGACCGCGAGGATCTGGTCTCCGAGGATGCGCAGCTCGAGCACGACCTCCTGACCAGTGTGCTGCCCCAGGGCGATGACGCACCGGCCGCCACCGCAGCCGGCTCAAGAGCTGGCGCCGGCTCGGCGACACCCGGAGCCCACGACGCCCCCGGGGAGGACGCCACCTCGCACCCTGGTCCGCCCGGTCGCCACGATCAGACGCGCAGCGAGCCCCGCGGCCGGCGGCGACGCGACTTCGGCGCGGCCGGTCGCCCCATCAACCGGCAGTCTCCCTTCTACGTCGGCTTCGTCGGAGCGATCGGCGTGCTCACCGCGTATGCCGTCGTGCAGACCATCGGCAAGCTCAACACGACGATCACGTTGCTCATCGTCGCCTTCTTCCTCACCCTGGTGCTCAACCCGCTCGTCGAGGGCCTGACCCATCGGCGCATGCACCGCGGATGGGCCGTCACCATCGTCTTCCTTGGCGCCCTCGGCGTCTTCAGCCTTATCGGGTGGCTCGTCATCCCGCCCGTCGTCCAGCAGGCGACCGAACTCGTCGAGAACGCACCCACCATGCTGGGCGGTCTGCTCGACAACGCGTGGATCAAGGACCTCGACCAGCGCTACGAGATCATCCCGCGCATGCAGGAGGAGATCACCAGGCGCGCGGCAGACGGGAAGCTGTGGGCCGGCGTCTTCGGCGGCGTCCTCGGTGCCGGGAAGATCATCGCAACGGGGATCTTCAGCGTCATCACCGTGCTCGTGCTGACGCTCTACTTCCTCGCGAGCCTGCCCTCGGTCAAGCAGGCTACCTACGCACTGGTCCCGGCCAGCCGCCGCCCGCGCATCATCTCGCTCTCGGAGGAGATCATGCGTCGGGTCGGCTCCTACGCCATCGGCCAGGTCACGGTGGCCACCATCAACGCGACGTGCGCCTGGATCGTGATGACCCTGCTCGACATCCCCTTCGCGGCGGTCCTTGCCGTCGTCGTCGGTCTGCTCGGGCTCATCCCGATGGTCGGTGCGACCCTCGGTGCCGCGGTCGTGGTCGCCGTCGCGTTCGTCGATGAGCCCAAGAAGGCGCTCATCATCGCCATCTACTTCACCGTGTACCAGCAGCTCGAGAACTATGCCGTCATGCCGCGTGTCATGCAGCGCACCGTCGCCGTGCCGGGGGCCGTCACCATCGTCGCGGCCCTCGCTGGCGGCACGCTGCTCGGGATCCTCGGCGCCCTGCTGGCCATCCCGGTGGCAGCCGGCCTGTTGCTCATCTACGAAGAGGTCCTCGTCCCCCGCCAGCGCCATCAGTGACCTCATGCCATGGTATGCCGCCGTGCTGGTTGAGGCGGGCCCCGCCGAGGTTGAGACGGCCCCGCCGAGAGCCCAAGGGTTCAGCGGTAGGCGCTGCCTCGCGGTCGGGCATCACGGCGCCGCCAGCAGCCGGTGTGCCAATGCCTACGGTCCCCCACACCGCCGACCCCGTCGGCGGGCCAGACGACCAGGTGCGGCGTGCCCGGCGGGATGTCCTGCTGGCAACCGGGGCAGAGATAGGGCCGGCTGGCCGATGCCCCGCTGACCGATCGCACCGTCCAGCGGCTTCCTAGGTAGGTATCCTCGCGCGTCGCGCCACCTCGGATCCGGCTCACATCGAGGGGCTGATGTGCCCGCGCGTGCTTGCTCGGGCGGCGGCGTGACGGCATACCCCATTGTCGGCAACACACCGGGCTATCGCGAACTCCTACCGGGTATAACTGGTGGGAGTTGGCGATTGCTCGGTGTGTTGCCGACATCCCGCGGCTCAGGTGTAGGTGCGGAACCCGCGACCGGTCTTGCGCCCGAGATAGCTGGCTGTGACCAGGTGCTCGAGCAGCGGCGCCGGGGCATAGCCACGCTCGCGGAACTCCAGGTAGAGCTCGCGCTCGATGGCCAGCGACACGTCGAGGCCGACGACGTCGAGCAGCTCGAAGGGTCCCATCGGCAGGCCACAGCCGGTCCTCATGGCGATATCGATGTCCTCGACGGTCGCGTAGTTGGCCTCGAGCATCTTGACCGCGTCGTTGAGGTAGGGGAAGAGCAGCGCGTTGACGATGAAACCGGCCCGATCCCCACACGTGACGGCGTGCTTACCGACCCTGGCGCAGATGTCCTGCACGGTGACGACGACGTCCTGCGCTGTCGAGACGGTCCGCACCACCTCGACGAGCTTCATCACCTGGGCAGGGTTGAAGAAGTGCATCCCGACGACGTCCTCCGGGCGCTGGGTCGCGGCCGCACACTCGACGACGGGAAGGGACGAGGTCGTCGTCGCGAGGACGGCGCCCGGCTTGCAGATCTCATCGAGGTTCTCGAACAGAGCCTGCTTGATCTTGAGATCCTCGACGACGGCCTCGACGACGATGTCAACGTCCCGCAGGTCATCGAGGACTGTCGTTCCCGTGATCCTCCCCAGGGCGGCGTCGCGGTCGGCGTCAGTCGTCTTGCCTCGCTGGACGGCCTTCTCCAGGCTCTTGGTCACGGCCGCTCGCACGGCCTCGACCTTGGCGTCGGCACGCGCGATGTAGGTGACGGGGTAACCGGCCTTGGCAAAGACCTCGACGATCCCGGTGGCCATGGTGCCGGAGCCGACGACACCCACGGTGCGGATCGCCCGCGGCGCCGCGCCGGACTCCTCTGCCGCAGCAGGCGTCAGCGCGTCGTCGACAACGCTCGAGCTGCCCGGCTCGGAGTAGGTGTAGAAGCCGCGTCCGCTCTTGCGGCCCCGGAATCCGGCACTGACCATCTGCTTGATGATCGGGCTCGGCGCGTGGAGGCGTTCGCGGCCCTGCCGGTACATCGTGTCGAGGATCTCATAGGCGGTGTCGAGGCCGATGAGATCCATGAGGGCGAGCGGTCCCATCGGGTATCCGCATCCCAGCCGCATCGCCGCGTCGATGTCCTCGCGCGTCGCGTACCTGCTCTCGTACATCGACACGGCGTGGTTGAGATATCCGAAGAGCAGGGCGTTGGCGATGAAGCCGGCCTTGTCGCCGACGACGACCGGCAGCTTGCCGAGTCGCTCCGCGAGCGCCGTGACCTCTTCGAGGTTCTCCTCGCTCGTGACGACGGTCTTGACGACCTCGACGAACTGCAGGACCGGCGCCGGGTTGAAGAAGTGCATGCCGACGACCCGGTGGGGACTGGACGTCGCCACGGCTATCTCGGTGACCGGCAGGCTCGAGGTGTTGGTGGCGAGGATCGCGTCGTCGGCAACGATCGTGTCGAGCGCGGAGAAGATCTGCTTCTTGAGGTCGAGCTGCTCGGGCACCGCCTCGACGACGAGCTGGCACTGCTTGAGATCGGCCAGGTCGGTCGTCACGCGTATCCGCCTGTGCAGCGCTTCCTGATCGTCTGCGCTGAGCTTGCCCCGCACGACGGCACGGTCGGTGGACTGTCGCAGGACCCCCGTACCCCTCGCCGCCGCCTCGTCGTCCACCTCCACCGCGACGACATCGATGCCGGTGCGGGCAAAGACCTCGGCAATGCCGGCACCCATGGTGCCCAGTCCGATCACGCCAACCGTGGTGAAGTCACGAGCCATGGCAAGGAGTCTCGCAGAGGCCGTATGCCGCTCACACTCCGCACGTGCGTGATGCTCCCCACGCCGGGTCGGCGGGCTCGCTGTCGGGGCTGGAGCCAGCCTGGGTTCAGCCTGGGTTCAGGGGGGCGCCAAGGCGTTAGGGTGTCCCGGTGCGACTCGTGATAGCCCGCTGCAGCGTCGACTACGACGGGAGGCTCACCGCTCATCTCCCGCTCGCGACGCGCCTGCTCGTCGTCAAGGCCGACGGGTCGGTGCTCGTGCACAGCGACGGCGGCTCCTACAAGCCGCTCAACTGGATGTCACCGCCATGCGCGATGACCGAGGTCCGGCCCGACGAGACGCAGGCCGCCGCCGGAGTCATCGCCCTGTGGCACGTGCAGCGTGCCAGGGCCGAGGACCGGCTCACGATCGCGATCCACGAGGTCCTGCACGACAGCACCCACGAGCTCGGCATCGACCCAGGCCTGGTCAAGGACGGCGTCGAGGCTCACCTGCAGAAGCTGCTCGCCGAGCACATCCACACTCTTGGTGAGGGGTACTCACTCGTGCGGCGCGAGTACCTGACGGCGATCGGCCCGGTCGACATCCTCGCGCGAGACCCCGCCGGGGCGAGCGTTGCCGTCGAGATCAAGCGACGCGGCGAGATCGACGGCGTCGAGCAGCTGACCCGCTACCTCGAGCTGCTGAATCGCGACCCGCACCTCGCCCCGGTCACCGGCGTCCTCGCCGCACAGCAGATCAAGCCGCAGGCTCGCACTCTTGCCGAGGACCGCGGCATCCGGTGCGTCGTCCTCGACTACGACGCGCTCAAGGGCACCGACGACACGCAGTCCCGGCTCTTCTGAGGTGGATGCAGGCCGTGCCCACGTATCGCCCACCGCCTGTCGTCGGCCGGGCGGTCGCATCTGCGCGCCGACCGGGCTACCGGCGTGCGGAACGCCAAGCGGCGAGGCCGAGCGTGCCCCCCGCCGCGATCACCGCGGCCGCGCGAGCGGGGGTCTGCAACATCGTCGCACCCTGTGCCGTGGTGACCACCACGCGGTTTCCGAGGAAGGCGACATCCGCCATGATCTGGTCCCAGTGCCGATACTGGATGTCGTGGCCCTCGCCGGTGTAGATCCGAGTCAGCGGGTCGACCGGGAGGGCGGCCTCCCAGCGCCTGAGGTGGTCCAAGGGCACGGCCGTGTCGCGATCGCCCCAGTAGAGGAAGCCGGGAGCAGCCAGCCCGGACAGGTCGGGAAGAGGGCACTGCCGATAGAGGTCGAACGCCTGGGCCAGGCCCTCGATGCGGGGCTCGCTCCCGAGGGCGAACGCCCCACGCGTGGCCTCCTCGATGACCGAGTCGGCAAAGCCGGGGATGTCGTTCACCGGGCTGTCCTCGGGGAAGCGCCACCACTCGGTGGGGTCGGCCGCGATGGCTTCGAGGGACAGGTCCGGGGTGGCGCCCGGGAGTGCCTCCGAGAACGCGGCGGCCAGGTGGACCGACCGGATGCGGGTCGGTCGGACCGATATCACGTGGGCGGCATACGGCCCCCCGCCGGAGATCGCGATCACCGAGGCCTCCTCGATGCCGAGGTGGTCGAGGAGTGCCCACACGTCGTGGGCATGCTCGGTCAGGCCGACCGAGGGGTCGAACGGGGTCTGTCCGAGGCCGTTGCGCTCGACCGAGACGACGCGGATCCGCAGTTGCCGACGGAGCGTGCGGGCGAACTCCAGCAGCCGGAAGGCTCGCACGGTCGTGCCGGCTCCGCCGAAGAAGAGTAGCGTGCGCCACGACGGGTCGCCGTCGTCGATGTAGTGCACCTGTCGGCCCGTGCTGAGCCGCGCCCGGCGGACCTGCGGCCCCAACGGATCGAAGCCGTCCTGGGTCACCGGGATCCCGTCGTCGGGGTCAGCCAAGCGGAACGCCCTTCCCGTTGTCCTCGTCGGTGGAGTCCCCCGGGACGTTCGTGAGCTGGAAGTTGGGGGTCGCTTCGATCAGGGACTGCGTGTACTCGTGTTGCGGGTTCGCGAAGACGCCCTCGACCGGGCCGAACTCGACGATGTGGCCCGCTTCGAGCACGGCGATCTGCTGCGCGATGTTGCGCACCAGCGCGATGTTGTGCGTGATGAACACCAACGTGAGTCCCATCTCCGACTGCAGATGGCGCAACAGCTCGACGAGCGACGACTGGACGGACACGTCGAGCGCGGAGGTGATCTCGTCGCAGACGATGATCTCCGGGCTGGTCGCGAGCGCCCGGGCGATGGCCACCCGCTGTCGTTCCCCGCCGCTGAGTTGGCTGGGGTAGCGGCTCGCATGATCGGGCCGCAGGGAGGCATATTCGAGAGCCTGGGTGACGACGGCATCGGGGTCGGAGATCGGGCCACTCACCGCGCGCAGCGGCTGCAGGATCAGCTCGCGCACGGTGCGCCGGGGGTTGAGCGACTCGTAGGGATTCTGGAAGATGTACTGGATCCGGCGCCGCTGCTCCCTGGTGCGCTGGAAGCTGCCGGGTGCGAGCGGTTCACCGTCGAGGAGCATCTCGCCCGTGTAGCCGGCGTGCAGCCCGGCGATGCACTGGGCCATCGTCGTCTTGCCCGAGCCGGACTCGCCGAGCAGGGCGACGCAGTCCCCTGGCCGCACCGCGAGGTCGATGTCCTCGAGCACCGTGAGCTTGCCGTAGCCGGCGTTGAGGCCGTGGATCTCGAGGATGTGCGAGCGCTCGTCCTCGTGTCCGGACAGGAGGGGAGTGCCGGTGACGGCCGGGATGGGCTCGCCGGCTCTCCAGCACCGCACCGTATGCCGCGGGCTCGTCTCCTCGGGCTGGGGGTCCTCGCGTCGGCAGATGTCGATGGCGAGCGGGCAGCGCGGCCAGAAGGGGCATCCGGTCGGGCGGGACATGGGGGACGGCGCGTTGCCCGGGA